>NZ_CP082142.1:0-138320 GCF_019844095.1 Erwinia persicina
TAAGCCTGTACCTGGCGAATCACATCGGCCTGTCCGGCAAGCAGTGCGCCAATCCGCACGCTGTCTTCCGGCGTGACAATGATCTTTATGCCGTCGAGGTTTGCCCGGCCCTGATGCGCCAGGTTTTTCGGCCCCCAGCGATAGTCCTTGCGTACTCTCAGATCCACCTCACGCCCCAGCTTTTCGCCGCTGATGACAAAGGGTCCTGAGCCAATAATATGGCGGGCGTCCCCCAGTTCATCGAAATTGCGCGCCAGCGTGCTGAGTGATACCAGACCGGAGCCGATGGTCGCGGTGCCCTGCAGGAAGCCAGGCGACGGTTTTTTGAAGAAAAACTTCACCGTTAGCGGATCGATGACCTCGCTGCGTGCGTAGTTATTGATCACTTCTGAGACCGGCAGACGCTGTGCTTTATTGCCCAGCCCATAGGTATCAAAATTTTTAGCCACTGCCCGGGCATCCAGCGGCGTGCCGTCAGAGAACGTCACGCCAGGACGGATTTTAAAGGTGTATTCAGTATTGTCGGCGTTACGCGTCCAGCTTTCTGCAATCCACGGTTCGACCTGCAGCGTTTCCGGGTTCTGCCAGGTGAGTTTATCGGTGATCTGATTCAGTATGCCGCCGTTCGGGTAGAAGCCGCCGGCCGGGGGATAGAGGTTGGTGTGAGCCTGCTGCTCCAGATAAACCAGGGTTCCTCCCTGTACCGGTTTGTCTGCCGCCCCTGCGGCCAGTGCGGTCATGGCGGCGGCCAGCGCCGCCAGACGAAGAGAAACGCGCATGGTGAATTTCCTTGATAGTCAGTGTGCTATATGGCTGACAATCAATATCATGCCTGACGCGGGGTCAGGAAAAGCAAGAAATTCGTCTGGCTATTTGCATTTTAGGCATAACGGTTAAGGGGCTTTTTGCACGCGGGTCTTTTCAGGTGTCACCACCTCGCCCTGCTGATTGCGCACGCGCAGGGGCGCCAGCGGTTCTCCGCTGGCAATCTCCAGTAAATCGGAGTGCGTTTCCCCGGAGGAAAACAGGTACTGCTCGCCAAACTGCTGCAGGGCAACGATCAGGGGAAACAGATCGTTGGCACGTTCGGTCAGCACATATTCCTGCCAGGCAGAGCCATCGGATGCGGGCTGCACCTGCAATAAACCGGTCTCAACCAGCTTTTTTAATCTGTCAGCGAGGATATTGCGTGCCACACCAAGGCTGCGCTGAAACTCACTGTAGCGCCGGATGCCGTCGAACGCATCGCGCAGGATCATCAGTAGCCAGCGGTCCCCGATAAGATCGATGCTTCGGGCTACCGGGCAGGAAGACTGACTCAAAGAGGGACGTTCCGCCATAGTGATATTTTCCGGGATGAATTTGGTTGCATTTTAAAACTACTTGCGGCACGCTGCAAATGGTTTTGATTTGAAACCATTTGGAGGCGGGATGACTATCTTGGAACAAAAGAGCACAACCCGCAGCGGATTAACGTCCTGGCAGACAGGTCTGTTTGCCTGCAGCTGCGGACTGAGTGTGGCAAATGTTTATTACGCGCAACCGCTGCTGGATGCGTTGGCGATCGCTTTTTCAATCAGCCCTGCTGCGGTGGGCGGCGTGATTTTTGCCACTCAGGTAGGCTGCGGACTGGCGTTATTGCTGCTGGTTCCGTTGGGAGATGTCGTCAACCGACGTACGCTGATGCGCTACCAACTCGGCGGTCTGATAGCGGCATTACTGCTGGTCTGCACGGCTGGCAGCGCGCCTGTGCTTTTGGTGTCGATGCTGTTGATTGGGTTGTTCGGGACGGCAATGACCCAGGGGATGATCGCCTATGCTGCCACCGCCGCCAGCCCGGAAGCGCGCGGGCAGGTGGTGGGTACCGTTGCCGGAGGCGTGGTGATCGGGCTGCTGCTGGCGAGGGCGGTGGCCGGGATAGTCTCGGATATCACCGGCTGGCGCGGCGTATATTTATTTTCTGCACTGGTGATGGCCATCCTCGCGGCGATCCTCTGGCGCCGGCTGCCCGAGCTACCCCTGCGATTCCCGCCCGCTGGTCACAGGTGCTGGGGTTACTCTGGCAGCAGCTGCGTACTAACCGGGTTTTACAGGTTCGCGGAACGCTGGCGTTGTTAATGTTTGCCAGTTTTAATATTTTCTGGAGTGCACTGGTGCTGTTGTTACGGGCACCCCCGTGGCAGCTGACCCACGGGCAGATTGGCGCCCTGGGTCTGGTCGGGGCTCTGAGTGCGATTATCGCCAGTCGCGCCGGGCGCTGGGCCGACCGGGGGCTGGCAGAGCGCACCAGTGCCATTTCGCTGCTGCTGCTGTTGATAAGCTGGTTGCCGCTGTGGCTGGGGGCCGGATCGCTGATGCTACTGATTGTCGGGATCCTGTTGCTGGATGCGGCAGGTCAGGCGCTGCACGTCACCAGTCAAAGCCTGATTTTTGCCAGTGAAAATGAGGCCGGGGGGCGACTGATTGCCGGTTATATGCTGTTTTATTCCATTGGCAGCGGCGCAGGAGCGCTGATCTCCACCACGGCTTTCGCATGGGGAGGATGGGGAGCTGTGTGTCTGTCCGGGTCACTGGTCAGTCTGATGGCACTGTTCGTCTGGAAAATGAATCCATTAAATAGGAGATAATAATGAATGAGCTCGACCTGCTGTCTGCCGCAGATGCCCGTGCGCGCAGCTACAGTGCCTCGCTGGCCACCCGCCGTGTTTTTCCCGACGCCGAAGCGCTGAATGGGCTGGCGCGCTTTGATGAAGCGTTACCGCTGAAAGGTCTGCCCGCAGAACAGACGCTGGCACTGCTGGATGAGGCCGGATCACCTGCCACGGTGGCATCCAATGGGCCCGATTATTTTGGTTTTGTTATCGGGGCATCGCTTCCCGTGGCGACGGCAGCAGAGCGGCTGATGATTGCGTGGGATCAGTGTGCGTCCGGATGGGATAATTCGCCTGTCTCTGCGACGCTGGAACGCCTTGCCGGGCGCTGGCTGCTGGAGACTCTCGATCTGCCCCGGGACAGCGCTGTCGGATTTGGTACCAGTGCTACAGCCTGTACGCTGAGTTGCCTGGTAGCGGCGCGGCGTCAACTGCTGCTGCGACAGGGGTGGGATGTAGATCAGGACGGGCTGGCCGGAGCACCAGAGATAAAGGTGGTGATTTCAGCGTTGACCCATATCACTGTTAAAAAAGCGCTACGTGTGCTGGGATTTGGGCTGCGTCACCTGCAGGTCGCACCGGTCAATGCGTGGGGACAAATTGAGGTGGCCTGTCTGCCACGACTCGATAACGTTACCATTCTCTGTTTACAGGCCGGTGAGGTAAACACCGGGGAGTTTGATGACTTTTCCGCATTAATCCCCATGGCTCACTCTGTCGGTGCCTGGGTTCACGTCGACGGCGCGTTTGGCCTGTGGGCTCGCGCTTCTGCGCTGAAAGTGTTGACCGCGGGGGTCGAGCAGGCGGATAGCTGGACGACGGACGGACACAAGTGGCTGAATACGCCGTATGACTGTGCCATGGCAATCTGCCGCCATCCTGAGGCGCTGTCTGATGCGATGAACGCTGATGCCGTCTATTCCGCTGCAGCGCAGGATGCACAGAAAAATTTGACGCTGGAATTTTCCCGTCGTCCTCGTGGGATCCCGGTCTGGGCCGCACTGCGTTCGCTGGGGCGTGACGGTGTCGCTGCCATGATAGAGCGTCACTGCGAGCTTGCGCGTGAACTCAGTGTTGAACTGCGGGCGGCAGGATACGAGATACTCAACCGGGTAACGATTAATCAGATACTGTTCCGGGCAAAGAGTGATCTACAGACTGTGCGGGTACGTGAAGTGTTGCAGGCGTCAGGAGAGGCATGGTTTGCCGGGACGATTTGGCAGGGGAAAGCAGCACTTCGTATCAGCATCTGTTCGTGGCGGACAGAGAGTATGCACACGAATAAACTGAGCGTATTACTGGGCAGGATCTATCAGCAAACCTTGGCTGAACAGGAATAAATCTTCCGGCCGCCAGACGGGCGGCCGGTTGGCATTTACTTGATCAGGAAATCTTCAAGCTTTTTGCCGGCATCCAGTGCCTGTTTAATAACGGCCGGGGTACGACCCTGGCCGGTCCATGATTTCTGCTCGCCATTTTCATCAGTATATTGATATTTGGCAGGACGCGGTGCGCGCTTGGCACGTGTTTTGCTGGTAGTATTATCTGCTGCGGTCAGTTCACTTAAATCGATACCGTCTTCCAGCAGCATCTGGCGGTATTTAGCCAGCTTCTCTTCTTTTTCTTTAATCTCAGAAGCAATCGCGGCTTCTGATTCGCGACGTTCGTTCACGACCGCTTCAAGTTTTTCCAGCATCTCTTCCAGTTCAGCTAAAGACACTTCACGAGACTGGGCACGAAGGGTGCGAATATTATTTAATACTTTCAGTGTTTCGCTCATAACGGAATCCATAACCTGTGGTTGGTTTAAAATAGATACTACATAACGAGACTTAGTGTACAGACAAATGAAGAGTGAAAAAACACTAAATTAGAAAAAGATTAGATTAAATGTTACCTGCATACCACTTTTAACACGCTCAGAGTCAGCCAGGCATGTCGTTATATTTACAACTTATGGGATAAATCTTAACACGGTTGTTGAAAACAAATGGGTTGATGAAACTTTATACATGATTCACGACGCTAAATATCACGCTATTTAGTGATGTGTAACACCCTGTAATGACTCTGTTTTTTTTACTAAAAGGTAAGCCGGGTTCATTGGTTTATGCATTGGCGTCCGGGCATCACTGATTCTGCCCTGAACGGAGATTGATTACATTGTCCCCGAGATGTCTTAAAAAATGAAAATACTGTGAGTAAAAGCGTGGAGAGAGCGTTATGTCGGTTAGGTTGATTCTTATCCGGCAGGATAAACTCCACGTTGTTTTCTTCAGCGTCTTTAAGTGACCTGAAAGCAGCACTTCACGTTATTATCGGCCAGGTAGCGCAGGGCTTATAAGGATAAAATGTGACTTTTAGCCTTTCTGTATAGTTCTTAATGTGGGCATCCTTTAGTTACAACATACTTTTTATTAAATATCAATACCCGCTTTGCTGGCATATGTGTTACAGGCCCTGGTCCTGGCAGGGAAAAGAGCAGTGGGGCTCACCTTTTTTCTCTGTCTGATAGCAAGAAATACTCAAACGAAGCTTCAGTGAAGTGTGTTGCAGGCTAAAATATGTCGGCCTTTCTCTCTTTTCCAACGCGCAGCGCTATTACACCATTTTTTCCTTTATTCGCTATAGAAGATGGTTTTATCTGTGAGTGATTTATGAACGAGTTTCAGTGCGATTTTTTTAGGTATTTTTTCTGCGGTGGGGTACGGCATTTTATGCCGACGCACGTGATTATAATCATATCCAGGGTCTTTATGTCAGGTGATGAAAAGCGGGCCTTCTTTTTTTGTCTCTCCAGTAACAGTCATTCCTTCCTTTTTTATTTCGTGATCACGATTTTCTGTTTCATGCTGGCAGAAGCCCGGCGTTTAATGCTTTCCTGAGTGAGGGGGCACCAGGTCATCTTCCCGGCGATTAGGTGTGTGCTGAAAACGCTGAACGAGGGTGCCGGATCTTTCTGTTGACCCGATTTTTCGAAAAAACCGCTTTTCTGTACCTTGGTGAGCCCAGAGGATAATGGCGAGAGCTACGCAATCTTTATGACTCCAGACCTATTAAGTCTGGAGTCATAATGCCGGACGCGATAAAATCACTGTCACTGTGCCGCAAAAGCTGGCGGAGCGAACCCTGGAGGACAGCGTGAGAGCAACAAAGAATCATATAATCCCAGGATTACAGGATGAGTGAATCCTGTAATCCTGGGATTGTCGCATCCCCGCTGGTCGGCCGCCATGTTGTCAACTGGCTGCATGAGGTGCGGGGATCGTCGCTGATTGAGTTGGAAGCCAGCGGGAATGAGGGCTCGGTACTTCAGGTGATGAAGCTGTGGGTCAGGTTGTCGCTGCTGCAAACGCGTCGGCGCCCGGAAATTGCCATCTCCTCACTGCTGAAGCACGTGCTGCCGGCGATTGGCGAGCGACCGCTGGCCAGTATCAACCGTCTGCAGCTTAACCGCCTGTTCAATATCCTGATTGCTGACGGTAAAAAAGAGGAGGCCCGACGGGTCTTTGCCCTGTGTAAGCAATTTTTTGCCTGGGCCGAGATGCAGGGCTACATTGAGCATTCCCCCCTCAGTGCAATGAAAAAACGCGATGTCGCAGGGAGAAGTTCTCCGCCGGGTAACCGTACGTTAAGCGACGCCGAGGTGTGGGTTTTCTGGCACGGGCTGGATGCCTGGGATCTCTCAGAACAGTGCCGTTGGGCGCTGCGCCTTTGTCTGCTGACGGCGCGCCGGCCTGATGAGGTCGTGCAGGCGCGCAAAGAGGAGTTCAATCTCACCTCCGGGATCTGGCGGCAGGGCACGCGAAACAAGTCGCAGCGAGAACACATTCTGCCGTTGACGCCGCTGATGCGTACCTGCATTGAGGCGCTGTTACACGCCAGTCCGCCGGAGTCGCCCTGGCTGGTGCCATCTCCCGTGACAGTGTCACAGCCTCTTTCACGCGGCGCAGTGACTCAGGCATTAAGACGGATAATACGCGCGGAGCGTGGGTTGGGACTTGAGCCGTTTACCACGCGCGACCTGCGGCGCAGCGCACGTTCACGGCTGGCTGCTCTTAATACCCCTAACGATGTCGCCCGTAAGATTATGAATCATGCTCTTGAAGGCATTGACCGGGTATATGACACTCACAATTACCTGCCGCAAATGCAGCTGGCGCTGAATGCACTGTCTGACAGTATTGCAGGGATTGTTGCTGCGGAATCCTACCATGCCCTGGAGCATCGTTATCCCGGCGAAAAACTGCAGCTCGATGAGCGCGCGCTACTTTATATGGAGCCCTGAAATGACAGTGTCACCGGTTTACCGTAATGAAAAATTCACCACGCAACATTTTACCGGTCGCACCGTTGAAAAAACCTGCTTTATCAATTGTGATTTCTCCGGTTGCGACCTCACCGATTCACGATTTGTTCACTGCCAGTTCTATGACCGCGAAACTGAGCAGGGCTGCAACTTCAGCGGGGCCATTCTCAGGGAGGCCAGCTTCAGACACTGCGATTTGACGATGAATAACTTTCGTTCGGTTGATGCGCTGGGCATTGAGATCAGTGAATGCCGGGCGCAGGGCGCCGATTTCCGCGGTGCCAGCTTTATGAATATGATCACCACAAAGAGCTGGTTTTGCAGCGCCTTTATCACCAAAACAAATCTCAGTTACGCCAACTTTTCCAAAGTTGTGCTGGAGAAATGTGAGTTGTGGGAGAACCGCTGGGTAGGAACCCATGTACTCGGGGCCACTTTCAGCGGCTCCGACCTGTCGGGGGGTGAATTTAATTCGTTCGACTGGCGCTCTGCTGATTTCACCCACTGCGATCTGACGCGTTCGGTGACAAGCGAACTCGACCTGCGCACCACCGACCTCGAGGGCGTCAAACTCGATAGCGCACAGGTGTGTTTTCTGGTAGAGCGCCTGGGCATTCAGGTAGTTGATTAATCACTGTCTGCCGGCGGAAAACCGTGCTGCTTCGCCCGCATGACGATCAAGGCGGTCAGCAACAACAGCGACAGGATGACCGGGGGAAAGTAACCGGCCCCGAAGCTGTGCAGAATAGCCGCGCCTGCCAGTCCCCCGCCGGCGATAGCCAGATTCCATGCCGTCACCAGCATTGACTGAGCGATATCTGCCGCATCCCCGGCACTTTTTGCCAGTGCCGTCTGAAACAGAGTGGCGGCCCCGCCAAAGGCGAGTCCCCACAGGCCGGTAGCCGTATAAATGACCCAGGGAAGTGCGGAGGTCATTAACACGGCAGACAGGGCAAACAGCGCCGTTGCCAGCAGTGACAGCCCCCGCAGCCAGCGATCCACTCTGGCACCCACGATACCGATCCCCAGTAACGATGTCAGACCAAAGGTCAGCAGGATCCCGCTGATACTGCCAGCCATATTTGCCCGCTCCAGGAAGGGAAAAATATAGGTGTACAGAATATTGTGCGCCAGTACAAAAATCAGTGTGACCAGCAGTATCGGGCGAACGCCGGGAAGCTTCAGAACCGGTATTAAACGCTGGCGGCGTTGTGCAGGCTGACCGGAGAAGTCGGGTACGCTATGCAGGATCCACCCGGTCAGTACCAGTGTCAGGGCGCTGATCGTCAGGAAACAGCTGCGCCAGCCGATCACCTCTCCCATCCATGTTCCCAGGGGAATACCGACGGCCAGTGCGAGCGGCGTGCCCACCATTGCCAGAGCAATCGCCCGACCCTTCATTGCCTCGTTGACCATTCTGGCCGCGTAGCCAGCCAGCAGGGCCCACAGCAGCCCTGCCGATACCCCCGCGACAAAACGTGCTGCCAGCGTCAACAGATAATACTCAGATAACGCCGTGACGGTATTCGCGACGGCAAAACCTGCAATGGCGCTTAACAACAGCGGGCGTCGCCGCAGAGTTTGTGTCGCCAGGGTGAGTGGAATGGCTGCCAGCAGCGATCCGACGGCATACACAGTGACCAGTTGCCCAGCCAGAGCTGGCGTCACGCGGAGGCTGTCTGCAATTGCCGCCAGCATCCCTGCGGGAAGTGCTTCGGTAAGGATGGTGATGAAACCCGCTACCGCCAGCGCGAGCAGGGCAGAAACAGGGAGTTTGTCAGCAACGTTGCCCTGAGTAGTCGTTATAAGCGTCATGAGTATTTTCCGTGAGTGAGGCGTGAATCGCCCGCTCACCTTAATCAATGCCGTATTAAAGAAAAACTGGGGTATAGTGCGGTTTACTCCGGAATAATTTTCTCTAATGAGGACGTAATGGACAGCCTGAGTGGTTTTAACGTTTTCGTCCAGGTGGCCGAGACACGCAGTTTTGTCAGTGCCGGACGGCAGCTGGGGCTTTCGCCCTCTGCTGTGGGTAAAAACGTGGCGCGGCTGGAGGAGAAGCTCGGTGTACGTTTGTTTCACCGCAGTACCCGCAGCATCACCCTCACCGCTGAAGGTACGCTTTTTCTGGCCCGCTGCCGGCGTATTCTGGCAGAGGTAGAGGCCGCGCAGTTGGAGCTGTCGCAGGTGAGCGGTAAGCCTGCCGGACGTCTGCGCATCAGCCTGCCGCTGGTCAGTACGTTGATGCTGCCAGTGCTGGGTGATTTTATGCGTCAGTATCCTGATATCGAACTGGATCTGGACTTTACCGACCAGATGGTTGAGGTGATCGAAGAGGGATTTGACGCGGTGATCAGAACCGGGGAGCCCGCAGATTCACGCCTTTCTGCACGGCGGCTGGGCTACTTCGGCGCGATGCTGGTTGCCTCCCCGGCCTATCTTGCGGAGAGAGGAACACCCCGGGAGCCTGCCGATCTGCTGATGCACCGGTGTCTGCATTATCGTTTCCCTCACAACGGGAAACTGGAGAAATGGCCGCTGCGTGGCGCAGCCGATCTGGCGATCCCCGCATCCATGGTGTGCAATAACATCGAAACCCGCGTCTGTTTTGCCCAGCGAGGTCTGGGTATCGCCTGCCTGCCAGATTTTTCTGTCGGCCAGCAGGTGGCAGACGGTAGCCTGGTGCCGGTACTCAGCGAGTATATTGAGTGGCGGGGTACTTTCCATGTTCTGTGGCCTGCCAGCCGGCACTCCTCACCCAAGATCCGTGCACTTGTTGATTTCCTTGCCGACAATGTCTTTCATGCACCCGTTCGTTAAAAAAGGCTAAAGGAGATAAAATAACGTAAGGCGGACTATCTCTTATCGGTTTAATTAAATGATGGTAATCGTCAATGGAAGACAGGGAGGGAAGAATGCAAGATATACCTGTCGTCAATTCCGCTGGGAACAGTCTTTATTTAACGATGATGTTGTGCTTAAGCAGTCCGTGACCATGACGGATCGATAGCTTCGTCTGCCTGTTTCTGTAGAAATAACTCATTTTAAAGCGACGTACTTAAAATTTGAGTTAATGAGTTGATATTTATTGATTTTAGGCCGGGTGGTTTCCCTCCTCGGCCTTGTGGTGATTATTTTTCAGTCGGGCCGCAGCCGCCGATCCATTTCGAAATGGATACTGAAGGATGAAGCAGGTAGTCATAACTACAGTTTTTTTGTTTATTTTCAATATGACCAGTACAGGCGGTCAGAAAAGAAAGGCAAGCGCCAATAACCAGTAATTTTGCAATACGATCCATTTAACATCCTCTGTTTATACTGTCATGAATGACGAGCCGGGATAATAAGAAAAAAAGCAAAATGAAACAATGTGAAATTATATTTTCAACTTACTTTAGCTGAATTACGATATTCCCCCGCCGGAAAAAGTGAAGGGCGAATACTGCAGTGCACGAGCCGAGGGCTCATGTGGAGGCATACCGGTTTTAGGGCGTCAGTAACGACTTTTATGCTAAATTGGGCCGGTTTTCTGCAGCAAACTGAGGCGAAATGAACATACCGTTAAACAGTACCACCCGTGAAATGCGCAAAAACAATATTGCGCTGGTCATCCGCACGCTAAAAGCGCTGGGGACAGCGACGAAGGGGGAGGTGGCCGTCCATAGCGGGCTGAGTACAGCCACCTGCGGTGCTGTGCTTAATGAACTTTCCGCCACCCGTGAAGTGCTGGCACTGGATCGGGAAGCTTCACGGGGTGGCAGGCCCGCACAGCGATACGCCTGTAATCCCGATTTTTTCTCTGTACTGAGTCTCTATGCGGCAGGCTGCGATGAGGCTGCCGAGCTGGTCTGGTCAGTGAGCTCTGCGACCGGTGAGCTGCTGGACGGGGGGATTTACCCTTTAACCCCCTTACGGCAGAGCGTTTTTATCAGCAGATTGCCTCTCTGCTGGCCATGTTTCCTGCGGTAAAGACCATCGGTATCGGCCTGCCCGGCGTGATTGTTGACGGGGTCGTCACCTCCTGCGATATCTCATTGTTTACCGGTATGCCGGTGATCGAGGAGATCGCTTCCCGCTCAGGACGATTTACCGAAGTGGGCAACGATATCAACTTTACGGCATGGGGCTTTTACCGTAGCAACTGCCCTGACGTCAGTGCCCCGGTAGCCTATATCTTTAAACCCGACGTTCCCTGTACCGGGTGTGGCATGGTGATCAACGGCCGGGTGCTGACCGGGGCGAATAACTTCGCGGGCGAAGTTTCTCACCTGCCGTTTAGCCCCGATAAAGCGGTGTCGCTGACAGAGGAACTGGCACATATTGTGGTCGCCCTGGCCGCGGTGATCAATCCGGTGATGGTGGCCCTCTCCGGAACCCGTCTAAACGAATCCCAGCTTCCGGAGATAGTGAAGATCTGTCAAAAACATATTCCTGAAAAGCATTTACCTGCTTTGATTTACCGCCCCTCAATTCGCCAGGATTACCTGCAGGGTATCGCTGAGCTGACGTTGCAAAATTACAATCATCACCGCTTATTTGCCGAATAGGGCCGGACGGTATTCCATTCGGTTACCGCCATCTTCTTCTGGCACCGATTGACATATCTTTCAAACAGCACCTATACTTTTCACTTATTATTGGTCTTTTAATAAGTGTTTTTTAAACAAGGGTGATCGATGTCGGTGAATGTTCTCTCTCAGCAGGTAGGAAGTCAGGCCCGGCGCAGCGCTACCCGGGCAATCTTTTTTGTCACCGGCATGGCCATGGGCCTGTGGGCAGCGCTGGTACCCTATGCGCAGATGCGCACTCATGCGGAAGCTGGACAATTGGGGCTGCTGCTGCTTTGCCTGGGTGGCGGCTCGCTGATCGCTATGCTGGGATCCGGTCGGATCATCGGACTGGCCGGCTGTCGGCGAGTCATTGTTGTATCGGTGGTGCTGTATTGCCTGATGCTGCCGCTGCTGGCGACGCTGGCGGATATCCGGTTACTGGCCGCCAGCCTGTTTGTCTTTGGCATGGGGATTGGGCTGGCTGATGTGGCGATGAACGTCCAGGGGACGCTGGTCGAGCAGGCCGCGGATAAGCCCTTAATGTCAGGGTTTCACTGCCTGTGGAGCGTCGGCGGCATTGCCGGGGCCGGTGGGGGCGCGCTGCTGCTCGGGGCAGGGATCAGCCCACAAACGACAACCTTCTGGGCGGTGGCATTGATTGTGTTGGTGACGGCTTGCTCATTTCCGGCCTTACTGACCGCTGGCGGTGAAGACCCGCATCAACCGCCCGACACGGCCAGCCGACCCAATTTTCGCCTGGTGCTGATGGCGATTATGGCGATGATTTGCTTTATGGCTGAAGGTGCCATACTCGACTGGAGCGGTATTTTCATGACGCAGGATCGCGGCATGGCGGTGGAACACGCCGGCTGGGGCTTCGCAGCCTTTGCAGTCGCGATGTCACTGATGCGCGCGACGGGAGATGCGGTCGTGAAGACGCTTGGCAGACAGCACGTGCTGATTATCGGCGGCATTCTGGGCATCGCAGGGTATCTGATAGTGGTGCTGGTACCCGGCTGGACGATGGCGCTATGCGGCTTTGCTCTCGTGGGTATTGGCGCGGCTAATATTGTCCCGGTGCTGATCACCCTGGCGGGACAGGAGAAAGTGATGCCGGTTCATCGTTCAGTGGCCCTGGTCGCCACGCTCGGTTATCTCGGTGTGCTCGGTGGCCCGGCACTGATTGGCTGGGTGGCGCATCTGACCAATCTTTATGTCGCCTTTGCCCTGGTCGCCGCCGCGTTTATGGTGATCGTGCTGGGTGCTTTTAAACTGAAATACTAAGCGATTCTCTTGCCTTGCACATGAACGCGCAAGGTGGCTATACGCAGATTGACGATGTGATTTCCAAATTCGCACAGAGTTATCATCAGGCGAATGTTAGCCTGCTGATGGCCTCCGTCGAATGATAAAGAGGGGTGCTGGAGGTTATTGATCCTGTCTGCTGCCTGAATTCTTTTTTAATGAGCTCCGGCTTACAGATTCTGTGGTGTGGAAGCGATCACTGATGCTACAGATATCAGTGTTTAGTCTATTTAATGTATGTTGTAACTATAAACAAAAATTCTGACATCCTCATGTCGCTATTGCACAGAATATTCATTTTCTCCCTGCTGAGATCAAAGAGCATAACGGTCACACTGATTATTATCTCGCGCCCCGCCCTGAGGGCGGCATACACATTTTCTGCGCATCATCATTTTCTGGGGACTTATGAGTAACACGACATTAGCGAATCCGGCACCATTGGGACTGATGGGTTTTGGTATGACAACGGTTCTGCTGAACCTGCACAATATCGGCTTTTTCCCGATGGACGGTATTATCCTCGCCACTGGCATTTTTTACGGCGGGATCGCACAAGTCTTTGCTGGCCTGCTGGAATATAAAAAAGGCAATACCTTCGGTATGACTGCCTTTACCTCTTACGGCTGCTTCTGGCTGACCCTGGTCGCCATTATTCTGATGCCTGAACTGGGCCTGTCAGAGCCCGCCCACCCGCACTTCCTCGGGGCGTTTCTCGGCCTGTGGGGCGTTTTCACTCTGTTTATGTTTTTCGCCACACTGACAGGCAATCGTGTATTGCAATTCGTCTTTCTCAGCCTGACGGTGCTGTTTGTCATGCTGGCCATTGGCCATCTGATTGATAACGCTGCAATCATCCGGTTTGCAGGCGGGACAGGACTGGTCTGTGGTGCCAGCGCGATTTACCTGGCGATGGCCGAAGTGCTTAACGAACAGTTTGGCCGCCCCATCTTACCCCTGGGCGAAAAACAGTAATCCTCCGCCTGCCTGTGTCCCGGGCAGGCGGAAACGGTCATAACCGTTTAGACATATTGTAACCCGTTAACACAAACCCAAGGCTTTCATACAGCTTTTTCGCACGGCTGTTGTTGGCTGCTACACGCAGACCGGTTTCCGTGATGCCTTCCAGGGCCAGCTGCTGGTTAATCACGTCCAGCGCCTGTTTTCCATACCCTTTCCCGCGCCATTCGGGAAGCAGATAGATATCATAAATCCAGGCGATATTTTCGCTGACGCTGATCCAAAGGTAACCCACCGGCGGCTCGGCGCCCTCCGTTGCCGTGATACACAACAAACGCTGGGGAGGGCTGTTAACGCCCTGGGTCAGGGCCTGGTCAATCAGGGTTGTTGCGCGGCTAAGGGCATCTTCCAGGGAGCAACGCCGCGACTCTGCGAGGTCTCTGCCATACTCTGCAATCACGATCTGACGGTAAGCCGGAAACTCGTCCGCCTGCATGGGTCTTAATATCATCGATTTTTCCCTGAAATGGTCCGATAAACCCTGCGTCAGCCAGTCTGCACGAGGATACGATTAAGGATGATAACGTGATTTCAGGCGAATTCAACGCAGCAACACTGAACGCGCAGGCGCTGATGCAGCGATTGGCAGAAGAGATAAGAGAGCCGGGCGCAGGTAGTGCCGACATCCAGTCAGGGGCACAGACGTGCCCCTGACTGGGGATTAATGGCTGAGCTGCGTTGTATAATTTGCTGCCACCCAGCGATAGCCGCTGCCGTCGCGTTTAACGTGTCCCAGCCCCGGGAAGGCAATGTGTGCAGCAGCTACCCAGTTCCCCTCCTGCGCCATCTGCGCCAGCACCGCCTCACGGGTCTGCACGGCTTTTTTCTGGTCAACATCGAAGTGGATTGCCACATGCGGATCGGGCATCTGCACTGATTTTGCATGAATAATGTCGCCCCACAGCACCAGCGTCTGTCCTTCACTCTCCACGCGGTACAGCACGCTACCCGGCGTATGGCCGGGTGCCGGGATGGCCCGTATATCGGCAAATACCGTCGCGGGGGCACTGAACGTGCTCAGACGTCCGGCATCAATGACCGGGCGCAACGTACGTTCAGACTCGGCAAAGGTGTGGGCCTGGCTGGCTGCCACCTTCTTAACGTTGTCGGGCGTCAGCCAGAAATCTGCGTCTTTCTTCTCAACGTAAATCCGGGCATTGGGGAAGGCCAGTTTGCCGCTGCGCGAGACACCGCCGGAGTGGTCGGCATGAATATGTGTCAGCAGCACCGCATTGAGGCTTTCTGCCGGATAGCCTGCCGCCGCCAGATTCTCCAGCAGATGACCGCCATTGTGGCCAAACAGGTCGCCCGCCCCGACATCCACCAGCACCCGCTGCTGGCCGTTATCAATCACGTATGCATTGATTGAGGTCTCTGCCTGCGGCGTCATGGCATCACTGGCCATACGGTCACGCAGCTGTTGCGGGCTGATGTGAGTCAGTAACTTATCCAGCGGGATGGTGACCGTGCCGTCAGAAACAGCGGTGATGCGCAACTTACCCAGCGTCATGCGGTAAAAGCCCGGCGCCTGGGTATCCGGCGGAACAGATTCGGGTCCGGCCAGCGCCGAAGCGGAGAGAGCCATACCGACCATCATTACCATCGTCTTCATTTTAACCTCGTTAATTCATGTCGTTTTTGCGTGAATGCCAGTATCCTGTCCGCAAAGACATCATTCAAATCGATTAAAATAATGCACACTATCAGAGAAAATGATTT
This sequence comes from Erwinia persicina, assembly GCF_019844095.1. NCBI lineage: Bacteria > Pseudomonadati > Pseudomonadota > Gammaproteobacteria > Enterobacterales > Erwiniaceae > Erwinia > Erwinia persicina. Next base: position 15,555 of record NZ_CP082142.1, read on the forward strand.
TAGCCGTATCGACCTGAATCTGCTGACGGTGCTGCTGGTTTTGCATCGCGAGGGCAGCGTTTCACGTGCGGCTGAACGCCTGCACCTCGGTCAGCCCGCCGTCAGCGGGGCGCTGGCGCGCCTGCGTACGATGTTTAACGACCCGCTGTTTGTCCGCACGGCAAAAGGGATGTCACCGACGCCGCGCGCCGAGGCACTGGTGGCCTCGTTATTTCCGGTGATGGAAGAGATGCAGCAGGTACTTTTTCAGCCATCGTCCTTTTCACCTGAAACCGATACGCACCGGTTCCGCCTTGGGATGAGCGACTGGGTGGAAGGCTGGCTGATGCCCGGCCTGCTGTCGACGCTGAACCGCCAGGCACCGGGAGTGACCGTGCATACTACTGGCAGCGATCCCTTTCACGATGAGGAGATGGTGCAGCAGGATCGTGTTGACGTGGCGATTTCGGTCGGGCAGGGCGTTCCTGCAGGAACGGTGCGTGAGCCGGTTACGCGTATGGGATTCTGCACGCTGTGGCACCCGCTCCAGTTAGCACTCACTTCGCCCCTGAGCCTTGATGACTATATATCCCATAATCATCTACTGGTTTCCTATCGCGGTGCCAGTCAGAGCCAGATAGACGAGCAACTGGCGCGGCAGAATCTCTCCCGCCGGGTGCGCTATGTGACCCCCCATTTTTCCTCACTGCCGCTGATGTTGAAGCAGATCCCGGCCCTGACCACCGTCCCGCAGGGGCTGGCAGCGGGCTGGATGGAACACTTCGGCCTGCAGAGTAGTGCCGTTCCGGTCAGCGTGCCGTCCTTTACCCTCTCCCTGCTGTGGAATAGGCGCCGCAGCCACGACCCGGCCCTGCTATGGCTGCTGGAAAAACTGCGGGAAAAAATGCGCACTGGCTGATTGACTCGTGCCTGACAGCAAGACGGTAAGTCTGAACGCGAGCGGCCGTCATACCCGTTACCGGTGCTGCTCCGCTATCGCGCGCTTCAGTACGCCGTAAATCCGTGCATCGCTGAGATGCGCCACGTTAAAACGTAAAAATGCACCGGCGGTCTGCGAGACGCTGAAGACATTTCCCGGCGCCAGAATGACTCCCTCTTCGCGGCAGCGCCGGGTCAGTAGCGTGGAATCGACGCCGTCCGGCAGGCGGCACCAGAGATAAAACCCGCCTCGCGGTACCTGCCACGGCACGATACCCAGCGTTGCCAGGCGTTCCACCGCCTCTTTCCGGGCGCGATCCAGCCGCGTTGTCACCTCCTGCAAATGCTTACGATAGCTTCCCCCCGATAGCACCCCGGCAATCAGTTCGCTGGCAAGCGGGCCTGGCCCGCCAAAGTTGGTGGCGATCTGCAGGTTAACCAGCTCATCGATCCACCCGGCCCGGCAGGCAATATAGCCACAGCGCACCGAGGCGGAGAGGGTTTTCGAAAAGCTCCCGGTGCGGATAACGCGATCCAGCCCGTCGGGGATCGCCAGGCGCGGCGAAGGGTCCGGTTCGAAGTCGGCAAAGATATCGTCTTCAATGATCAGCGTATCGTGCAGCGCGGCGGCACTTAACACGCGATAGGCAGTCTGCGCAGAGAGGCAGGCACCCGTCGGATTATGCAACGCGGAGTTAGTGATATACAGACGCGGGCGCTCCGCAGCAAGGACCTGTTCAAAAACCGCGATATCGGGGCCGGTTGGCGTGTAGGGTACGCCAGTGATCTTCACCTGGTGGGCACGCAACAGCGCCTTAAAGTTGAAGTAGCAGGGGTCATCCACCACCACGCTGTCGCCCGGGCGCAGCAGATAGCGACAGAGTAAATCCAGAGCCTGGCTCCCCGACCCGGTCAGCATCAGCTGTTCCATCGAAGCAGACAGCCCTTCCCGGGCAAAACGCGCCAGTATAAGACGCCGCAGTTTGGGCGACCCGTGGGAACTGCCGTAGTCGGTCAGCAGGGGACTGTCGAGCCGGGCAAGCTGCCGCAGCCCTTTGCGCAGTGCCTCATGGGGCATCCAGTCGTCGGGCAGCCAGCCGCAGCCCGGCGTCAGTTCACCCACTGCCGCATCCAGCGACTGGCGGGAGACCCAGAAAGGATCCACATCCCGTGGCTGCCCGATGCGCGTATCAACAAGACTGCGCGCAACCAGCGGGGTGCCAGACACGTAAAAACCGGAACCGCGCCGTGCCCGGATCACCCCTTCTGCTGCCAGCCTCTCATAGGCTTCGACGACCGTAGAAGGTGACACACTCCTGGCGGCAGCAAAGCGGCGCACCGACATCAGCCGGTCACCGGCTGCCAGCGTACCGGTCAGAATACTGCGGCGGATTTCGTCAATCAGTGTTTCGGTAAGCGTCATCGGTATTCCAGCCTGTCAGTGATCAACTGTATGGGAAAGACGCCCCATACAGAACAACTTGATTGTAGGGGTAGTGTATCTTCGAATCCGCCGTTCTGACCTCTACTATGCGTGGGATATACCTGTTTTTATACTTACACGGAGGACTTATGCAGCGCACAACATCAGGGTGGTGGAGTGGACTTTTTGGCGTGATGATTTTTAGCGGCTCCCTGCCGGCTACCCGGGTAGCCATCGGCGGATTTTCACCGCTGTTTCTCACCTCTGCCCGCGCGGTGATTGCCGCACTGGTCGCCGGGGGACTGCTGCTGGCGCTGAGGCAGCGACGTCCCGGGCGCAGCGACAGGGTATCGCTACTGATGGTGGCTGCGGGCGTGGTGGTCGGCTTTCCCTTACTGACGGCCCTGGCCCTGCGTGAGATGACCGCCGCCTGTTCTCTGGTCTTTATCGGCCTGCTGCCGCTTTCCACCGCCATTTTCGCTGTGCTGCGCGGGGGAGAACGGCCAGCGCGGGCCTTCTGGTTTTTCTCCCTGCTGGGCGCCGGGATCGTGACAGGTTTTGCTCTCTCAGCCGGCGGAGGGGATCGCTGACCGGAAACCTGATGATGGTGGCGGCCATTCTGCTGTGCGGACTGGGCTATGCGGAAGGGGCAGAACTGTCGCGCCGGCTGGGCGGCTGGCAGGTGATCAGCTGGTCGCTGCTGCTGTCGCTACCGGTCATGGTGGTGACGGGCCTGATGACTCTGCCGCACAGCTGGCAGGGGATCAGCGCGCCCGCCTGGTTCAGCCTTGGCTATGTCTCACTGTTCAGTATGCTGATTGGTTTTATTTTCTGGTATCGCGGGCTGGCGCTGGGTGGCATCGCCGGGGTCGGACAGCTCCAGCTGCTACAGCCGTTTTTTGGTCTGTTGCTCTGCGCGCTGTTCCTTCACGAGCCGGTTGCCCTGAGTATGGTGGTCAGTGCGGCGGCAATTATTCTCTGTGTTGCCGGCGCGAAACGTTTCGCCTGAGCACCCTTCCACAATAATAAGGAGAACGTCACGGTTTTCTGAGCAAAAAAAAACCAGACCGGAGTCTGGTTTTTTTAAGGGTTTATGCTTCGGGGAAGGGCATCGAATTACCCGGTGCTTCCCGGTGAATATGCAGGAAGGTCAGGTGACGCTCATACTGGTCGAGAATGTCATTGATGATCTGCTCTTTGGTGTAGTCCATCAAATCGTTCCCCTGCGTACCCTCCAGCAGGAAGGTTTCCAGACGGAAGTAATCCGATTTGCCACTGCGCGCCCGGTAGGTGAAGGCCGGTACCGAGTAACGCTGAGGCCATATCTGATAGAGGAAGCTCTGCTCATCCGCCATATCAACCAGCAGTTCCAGATGGTTCAGACGCTCATCCTCCACCGCCGGCAGCTCATTCACCTGCACTTTGGCACCACGACGTTCCAGCTCAAGCCCGACTTCTTCCATTGCCGGACGACAGACGTTATCCAACATTTTGCGGGTGTGGGTCGTTCCCGGATAGTTCATCACGCGTGAAATGCGCTGTTTCCAGTTCAGGCGATCGTCACGCGATACCGCTACCGGTGGCGTGTTCACCGTGGCACTGGCCCGACGATGATCTTCCACCCGCAGCGATTTATACAGACCGGCCATCACAAAGAAGATCACAAAGCTGAACGGCAGTCCCATGATCACCGTGGTCTTCTGCAGCGCCGTCACGCCGTTAACCATCAGCATTCCCAGCGTCAGGACGCCAATGGTGACTGACCAGAAGATACGCAGCCAGTTTGGCGCATCATTGTTGATGTCCGCCAGACGCGAGGTAAAGTTGCCCAGCACCAGGGAACCAGAGTCTGCGGAAGTGACATAGAACAGCAGGCCGGTGATGGTGGCCACTGAGGCGCTGAAAGTAAAGCCAGGATACTGTGCCAGCAGACTGTAGAAGCCGCGCTCCGGGTGCGCCATGGTTTCTTCAGCGAAGGCCATATTGCCGTGAATAATCTCGTATAGGGCGCTGTTACCAAAGATCGACAGCCACAGCAGGGTAAAGATAAATGGAATGGTCAGCGTCCCTACCACAAACTGGCGGATAGTACGGCCGCGGGAAATACGCGCCAGGAACAGGCCAACAAACGGTGACCAGGCGACCCACCAGGCCCAGAAGAACAGCGTCCAGTTGTTCATCCATTCAGTTGGACGATCGAAAGCAAAACTGTTCAGCGTCATGCCCATAAAGCGGTTGATGTAATCCCCGACGTTGAGCACCAGCGCGTTCAGCAGGAAGCTGGTATCACCGACGAACAGCACAAACAGGATCAGACCAAAGGCCAGCAGCACGTTGAGCTCTGACAGGAAGCGAATGCCCTTATTCACGCCAGAGGTGACCGAGATAGTGGCCATGATGACCGACAGCACGATCAGCCCGGCCTGCGCCGTCAGCCCTTCCGGTACATCAAACAGCACCTTCAGGCCATAGTTCAGCTGCACAACGCCGATGCCCAATGTGGTGGCAATACCAAAAATCGTCCCGAGTACGGCGGCGATGTCCACGGTATGACCGATTGGCCCGTTGATACGTTTACCGAAAATAGGGTACAGGGCCGAACGAATGGTCAGAGGCAGGCCGTAGCGGTAGCTGAAGTAACCCAGGGCGATGCCCATCAGGGCATACATGGACCAGCCGGTCAGACCGTAGTGGAACAGCGTCCAGACCATCGCCTGACGCGCGGCTTCCATCGTCTGTCCCTGGCCCTCTGGCGGCATCATATACTGTGTGACCGGCTCGGCGACCGAGAAAAACATCAGATCGATACCGATACCGGCAGCAAACAGCATGGCTGCCCAGCTCATCAGGCTGAACTCGGGCTTGGACTGCTCAGGGCCGAGCTTAATGGAACCAAAGCGGGAACAGGCCATAAAGATAACGAACACGATATACAGCGTGGCGGCCAGCAGGTAATACCAGCCGAAGGTGTTGGATACCCAGTCGAGGGTACGATTGATCCAGCGATCGGAAAAATCAGTGAACAGAATAGTCGTCATGGAGAACAGCAGAATCAGTACTGCTGAGGTGTAGAAAACCACGGGGTTGATACGATCTTTTTGAGGCTTTCCTGGTATTTCAGTCGTCGGCATAATGTCTCCGCAAAAAATGATCAGGGAAAGAACCTGAAGTCCGCTCTGCGAAGCGCGCATTAGCGCATACTGGGTAAAATCCGCCGTATATCCGCTAATTACACTGGGAGAACCATCAGGATGAATATTAGTGTAATTTATTGATTAATCGTTATAACTCTTGACTCAAATCGCCTCCGGAAAGTAAATTTTGTGTAAACAGAAGCACGAATGATAGTTTTTATTGATTGAGCATTCAATTAAAAAAAATTTCAGCGTCTCAAAATGCCGTCTTTTTCCCCATTAAAACCGCATATCGCTTGACGATTCCCACCCGGTAAAATACAACTGGTTCCTGTCAGGGGAGTCTCGCCAGAGAGACTGAGAGGCTAATGAGCGATTTATCGCGGCGTAGCGACCCTTAGAACCTGACCCAGTTGATACTGGCGTAGGAAGACGCGTACCCTGATGACGGGCCAGCCGGCCACCCAGCGTACCCGCGCGCAGGCCTGTGTTTATTCCGCCTCCGCCTTTTTCCTTATCCTTATCACGGGTCTCATCAAGTTTTGAGAGGCTAACGTGACGCTATTGGTAACACCCCTTCTCCCTGTCAGGATCCTTACCTCATGAGCCGCTGGTCTGTGATCGGTGACGGCGTGGCCGGGCTGTGCATCGCCACGATGCTGGCAGAGCACGGCCAGGCCGTGGAGGTGATCACTTCACCGCAGCATGATGCGGCATCCCACTGGGCAGGCGGAATGCTGGCCCCCTGGTGCGAAGGCGAAAGCGCCCCGGCGGAGGTTGTTGAGCTGGGCCAGCGGTCTGCCCCGTGGTGGGCTGCGCGTGTCAAAGGCGTGGAGCATCAGGGCACCCTGGTGGTCGCTCCCCCGCGCGACGCGCCTGAACTCACCCGTTTTTCGCGCATGACGCACGCCCATCAGTGGGTGGAACCGGTCACGCTGGAACCCGCCCTGGAAGGGCGCTTTGCCCGCGGGCTGTTCTTTGCCGGCGAGGCCCATCTCGACCCGCGCAGCGCGCTGCAGCAACTGCGGGCCAGCCTGCTTCAACACGGCGTTGACTTCCATCAGGACAAGCCCGGCGGCACGGTTATTGACTGCCGGGGATCCACGCTGCCCACGAACAACCGGGACTGCGCGCCGTTCGCGGTGAAATGCTGATCCTGCACAGCGATGAGGTGCACTTCTCCCGGCCCGTCCGCTTGCTCCATCCCCGCTTTCCCTGTTACCTCGTTCCGCGCACGGGGGGGCGCTTTATGCTGGGGGCGACCATGGTGGAAAGCCATGATGACAGCCCCATTAGCGCCCGCGCCATGATGGAGTTGTTAAGTGCCGCTTACGCCATCCACCCGGCACTGGCCGAAGCCAGAGTGCTGGAAAGCGGCACCGGGCTGCGACCGGCTTACGCTGATAATGTCCCTGCCATTCATCGCCATAACGGCGTCTGGTCCGTTAACGGCATGTACCGGCACGGCTTTCTTCTCGCGCCAGTGATGGCGGAAAACCTGATGCAGCAACTGATACAGGAAAACCTGATATGAAAATTCAGCTTAACGGCCAGCCGGTCGATACTGCCGCCCGCACCCTGGCGGAATTGCTGCGCGAACAACAGATTGACGCAGGCTGTGTCGCCAGCGCGTTAAATGGACAGTTCGTGCCCCGCACCCGCTATGAAACGCAGCCGATCACACCAGGCTGTGAACTCGAAGTCCTGTCACCCATGCAGGGAGGATAAACGATGTTTTACGGTTTTGTACCCCAGTCACGTTTTCTGCTCGGTACCGCCGGGTACCCCTCTCCGGCGATCCTGCAGCAGGCGCTTGCGGCCTCCGGCAGTGAAATTATCACCGTCAGTCTGCGCCGTGAAGGCAGCCACGGTACCGCCTTTCGTGAGCTGCTGACCGGGCTGAATAAGCGGGTTCTGCCGAACACGGCGGGCTGTCACAGCGTGAAGGAGGCCGTCACCACGGCCCATATGGCGCGTGAGCTGTTTGATACGCGGTGGATCAAGCTGGAGGTGATCGGTCATGCCGATACGCTGCAACCCGACCCGTTCGCCCTGGTGGAGGCAGCGCGTATCCTTTGCGCTGACGGATTTCAGGTGTTTCCCTACACCACAGAAGACCTGATTCTGGGTGAAAAACTGATCGAAGCAGGCTGTGAACTGCTGATGCCGTGGGGCGCGCCAATCGGGTCCGGCCAGGGGCTGCGTAACAGAGAAGGGCTGCGCTCAATGCGCGCCTGGTTTAAAGATATTCCGCTGATTATCGACGCCGGGATTGGTGCGCCCAGTCAGGCGGCTGAGGCTATGGAGATGGGTTTCGACGGTATTTTGCTGAATACCGCTGTTGCCAAAGCGCAGGATCCGGTTCGAATGGCAGGGGCCTTTGCTGCTGCCATACAGGCCGGACGGGATGCCCGGCAGGCCGGTCTGGTCGAACGTCGCGATATGGCCAGCGCCTCGACGCCGATTTTTGGTATGGCGCAGTTTCACTCACGGGAGCCGTAGCCGATGAGTCGCTATCAACGACAGTCAATGTTACCGGAAATCGGCGATGCGGGGCAGCAGGCCCTGCACCATGCGCGGGTACTGGTAGTGGGCGCGGGCGGACTGGGTGCCACGCTGCTGCCGCTGCTGGCCGGGGCCGGTGTCGGTTACCTGCGGATTTATGACGGCGATCGGGTGGAGGAACACAATCTTCATCGCCAGACGCTCTTCGGGATGGGGGACATTGGCAATCTGAAAGCAGTCTGCGCGCAGCAGGCCCTTTACAGGCGTAACCCCGAGTGTGTCGTGGATGCACGGCCACTGGCGCTGAGTGCAAGCCGGGTCGCCGAGGCGCTGGAGGGCATTGATCTGGCTATTGATGCCGCCGATAACTTCGCCGTCACTTATCTGCTCTCCGACACCTGCCTGCCGCGTCGCATTCCGCTGGTCAGCGCCTCTGTGCTGGGACGGCAGGGCTACGTGGGGGGCTTCTGCGGCGGAGCACCCGGCTACCGTGCACTTTTCCCGCAGTTGCCAGGCAGCGCAGCGAACTGCAATACCGCCGGGGTCATGGGGCCGGCGGTGGCGACGCTGGGCGCGCTTCAGGCTCAGATGGCACTCAGTATCCTGCTCGGATTTTCACCCTCACCGCTTGGCTGCCTGATTAACTGTGATTTCAGTTCGTGGCACTTCCGGCAGTTTCGCTTTGACGGCGCAGATGAGCCAGACAGACCCGGCGTCCCCTTTATTGACAGGCCGTTGCTGACCAGCCGCGATTATATTGTAGAACTGCGCAGCGAAGAGGAAGCCCCTCGCAGTATCAGCGATCGCGCTGTGCGCATTCTGCCAGAGCAGATCGACCGCTGGCAACCACCAGCCGACCGCCGGATTGTGCTGGTATGTGCCACCGGTATTCGTGCGGCAAAAGCAGCGATGGCGTTGGAACAGCGGGGCTTCACACAGCTGGCGATTATTGCTGCAAATCGTTAGGAAAAAAGGGCGATTAACTGTAGTTTTCATACAAAAAATCGCCACCCGACCTGAGTGGGGACCACTGGAAAAAGGTGCTGGATTGAATGCGAACAACGCCAGCGCGCCGGAGGTGAGTGAGCACAGCATGACCCTTATACCGCGTCACGCCTGATATTGCGGCCCGGATAAAAGTAAGGGATGACAACAAATATTGTTATGTTATAACATAACAATATTGATTTTCAGGTAGCCTGCTGAGGGCCTGAAACGCGTTGTCAACGTCTGAGAGGATACCTGTATGTCAGAAAACACCAAGATAGCCATAAACGACAGCCGCCTGCCCGTTACGGTGCTGTCGGGTTTCCTGGGAGCCGGTAAAACCACGCTGCTCAATCACATACTGAACAACCGCGAAGGCCGCCGGGTGGCGGTGATCGTTAATGACATGTCAGAAGTGAACATAGACGCGTCACTGGTCCGTGACGGTGGGGCTGCACTGTCGCGTACCGACGAAAAACTGGTCGAAATGAGCAACGGCTGCATCTGCTGTACGCTGCGGGAGGATCTGCTGTTGGAGGTCAATCGTCTGGCACGTGAAGGCCGCTTCGACCAGCTGGTGATCGAATCAACCGGGATTTCCGAGCCGTTGCCGGTGGCGGAAACCTTTACCTTCGAGGACGATAGCGGAGAAAGCCTGTCAGCCGTGGCGCGGCTGGACACCATGGTCACGGTCGTTGACGGCTATAATTTCCTGCGGGATTACACCTCCCGCGACAGTATCCGCTCGCGCGGCGAGTCACTGGGAGAGAAGGATGAACGTTCAGTGGTCGATCTGCTTATCGAACAGATCGAGTTCTGCGATGTGCTGGTACTGAACAAAACCGATTTAATTGGCTATGAAGACCGTGCGCGACTGATCGCCATCCTCCATGGCCTGAACCCCCGCGCACGTATTGAAACCACCCGCTTTGGCCAGGTCCCGCTGAACAACGTGCTGAATACGGGCCTGTTTGACTTTGCTGAAGCGGCCCAGGCGCCTGGCTGGATGCAGGAGTTGCGCGGCAGCCACGTAGCGGAAACCGAAGAGTATGGTATCAGCCACTTTGTCTGGCGGGCACGCCGCCCGTTTCATCCTGAACGTTTCTGGGCGTTATTCTCCGGATCGCTGCCCGGAGTGGTGCGCTCAAAAGGTTATTTCTGGCTGGCTTCCAGGCCAGGCTACGCAGGCAACTGGTCACAGGCCGGGGGCGTGGCACGTCAGGAGCTGGCGGGAGCCTGGTGGGCCAGCGTACCGCGTGAACGCTGGCCACAGGATGACGAATCTCTGCTGGAAATCATGCGGAACTGGCAGGATGGCATCGGAGATGCACGTCAGGAGCTGGTATTTATAGGCATGGAGATGGATGAAAACACGCTGCGCCAGCGCCTCAACCACGCGCTGCTCACCGACAGTGAAATGGCAGAAGGTCTGCAACGGTGGGCCAGTTTTAATGATCCGGTGCCGGGCTGGTTTGACTGATCGGATCAGGACAGGGAGGACGGCATACCGGGTTTATTTGCATCTGTCCTCTCTGCTCAGTATCGTGTGCGCAATTTCCCAAGACTCGCCGGACTTAACCATGACTACTCACGCTGCGAAAGATCCTCTGCATGGCCTGACCCTCGAAGCACTGTTAATCAAACTGGAGGCGCGGTATGGCTGGGAGGAACTGGCGAAGCGCGTCAATATTAACTGTTTCAAGAGCGACCCCAGCATTAAATCGAGCCTGAAATTTCTGCGCCGCACCCCGTGGGCACGCAAAGAGGTTGAAGATCTCTATATCGCCTCACTGGAGGACGAAGTCAGGGGCCAGGCAGCGCCGCTGGCCGATGACCCCTGGGCCAGCTGGCAGGGGAAAAAGTAACGCACTGGCTCTGCGCGTAGTTGGCGCGTGGCGTATTCAGGCATACCCGCTCTCTTATCGCTGTTCTATTCTGGCTGGCGGTGGGCAGGAAAATCACCCTCCCTCCCCATAAACGCCGCGGCAGCGGGTGAAAGCTGGCGATGCGCCAGCACCAGATCAAAGCGGGCATCCACACCCGGGAGAGGGTAGTAACGGATCCTGTCTGCCAGAAAATGGCTCATGCTCTGTGGAGCAAGGGTCACACCCGCACCGACCGCCACCAGGGAAAGCACGGCGTGCATGCCGAAGGCCTCCTGTGCCACGTCAGGAACAAATCCCGCCTTCGCGCACAGGCGGATCACCTGCAGATGAAACCCCCGGCCCTCCAGGCGCGGCCATAAAATAAAAGGCTCGTCGGCCAGCGCGGCAAGCGTCAGTTCTGACCGCCTGCCGAGAGGGTGATCCTGTGGTACGGCAATGCACAGGGCATCGCTGTCGAAGGGCGTCAGGCTGATGTCATCGGCGCTGGCCACCGGGGGATCACGACCCCCACATCCAGCTCCTCTTCACGTAAAGCGATAATTTGTGCCGCCGTTGTGGCTTCGCGCAGCTCCAGACGCACCTGCGGGTGTGTCAGGCGGAACTGGCGTATCACGTCCGGTAAACAACCGTAAAGCGCACTGCCCACATAACCCAGTCGCACAATGCCGGTTCGCCCGGCCGCCACATCACGGGTCAGGATGACGGCCTGCTCTCTTTGCTGCAACTGGAGATAAGCCTGAGCCAGAAAGGTTTTCCCGGCGGGCGTTAAGCCCAGCACACGGTTACCACGTTCAATCAGGATCACATCAAGATCGTGCTCCAGTTTCTGTATGGCACTGGTCAGCGGAGGCTGTGACATATTCAGCCGCTTTGCCGCCCGGTGAAAATGCAACTCCTCTGCCACCGCGACAAACTGCTCCATCGCACGTAGCGTGATCGCTGAAGTATTACCCGTCCCCATCTCATCCCCCTCACGCCGATACGATATAAAAAATCTATCACAAACGCCGGTAAAGAGTATTTTTAATATCGCAGCAGCCCTCCCATACTTCCCCTCAGAGGTTTAACGTTGAGGAGAGAGAGAATGAATTTTAACAGCAGTACGGTGCTGATCACGGGAGGAGGGCGCGGACTGGGCCTGGCCTATGCCCGCCTTCTGGGCCAACTGGGCGCAACGGTACTGATTCAGGATAATGGTGCCGCCAGCGATGGGGAGAGCGTCGATCCGCAGGTTGTGGAAGACGCCGCCGCCACGCTCCGGTCGGAAGGGTTAACGGTGCGGGCGATAGCGGGCGATATCAGCACCCGGGAGGGCTGTTATGCTCTCTTCAACCGCGCGGAAGCCCTGGCGGGACAGGTTAACACGCTGATTCACAGTGCGGGCTGGGTGGCGTATCAGCCGGTGGAAGCTATCGGGGATGCAGCCTTCGACAGGATGATGACCATTGCTGCAAAGGCACCGCTCTGGCTGGCACAGGCTGCCTGGCCCGGGATGAAAGCCGCAGGCTATGGGCGGATCGTCGTGACCACTTCCTGCCGGGCGCTTTATCCGCAGTATGTGCAGCACGGACTGACCGCTTACGCGGCGTCACGCATGGCGGTCGTTGGCATTATGCACGTGCTGGCCGCCGAGGGCGCAGAATCGGGGATCGTGGTCAATGCCGTGTCTCCCGTGGCGAAAACGCGGATGTGGGGAGTGGACGGCGAACCGGGTGATCTGCGGCCCGCAGACGTCGCGCCCGGCGTGGCATTTCTGGCTTCCCCAGCCTGTCGCGAGGGTGGCTGGATACTGCGGGCGGCTAACGGCCAGTTTCATGCCACACGCGCAGCAGAAGCCATTGGTGTACATTATCCTTACGATCTGCGCGCAGTGCATGCCACCACGCCAGACGCTGTTGCCGCAAACTGGGCGCAGATTGCCGTGCATCATCCAGAGCCGCGCGGATGAATGCGGTATCTGTCGCCGTGGCAGGCGAGTCGCTTCTCGGGGAATCCCCGATCTGGCACCGTGCCGATCGGCAGGTCATCTGGGTCGATACCCAGGGCGGCGTTCTCCATCGCTTTGATCCGCTGACCGGTCACCACCGGACGCTGACCCTACCCGCTCCGCTGGCGTTTGTCAGAGAAGCGCCGGACGGCGGGCTGGTCATCGGTACAGGCTGCCACATTGAGCGGATTGACCGCGCAGGCCGCAGACAGCGTATCGCCACCGCCCCCCACGCGCAGCCAGGTTACCGCTTCAACGATGCCTGTTTTGATGCCTGCGGTCGTCTCTGGGTCGGTCTGATCAATAACGCGCTGACAGCGGGTTCAGGCTATCTGTATTGCCTGTCACCGGACGGGCGCTGGCAAACGATCGAGGATGGTTTTACCCTGATCAACGGCCTCGCCTGGCGGGATGACCAGCGGATGTTGTATATCACGGACTCCCTCGCCAGCACGATTTATGCCTGTCCCCGCGATCCCCTGACCGGGCGGATGGGTATCTGCAAGCCGCTGGTTACCTTCGCGCGTCAGTATGGCAAACCGGACGGGCTGGTGGTCGATCGCGAGGGTTATCTGATTAGCGTGCTTTTTGACGGGGCGGCTGTTGCCCGTATCTCGCCCGATGGTGAAACCGTTCGCTGGCTGCCTCTTCCTGTGCCGCGCCCGACCAGCTGCACCTTTGATGGCAGCGGAACAACCTTATACATGACCTCCGCCCGGCTGGGCCTGTCTGCCCGTCAGCTCGCTGTCGCGCCCTGGTCAGGATCGTTGCTCAAAGTCGAATACGCCGTCGGGGATTTTCTGGAAAACATCGGTGATGTTATTACCCAAAACCGTTAATTTAACTTACTATATCGCCTTACTTTTTCGCCTTTATTTTCTGTCAGACTTCACCCCCTGACAGTTTTACTCTGGTCAGAACATTCGTTTTTCATCTGAACATGCCGCCCGACGGTAACGGCGACATATCAGGCTGGAAAACAACGAGGCATACGCTGATGTTTTCTCGCTTTTTTATCTATCGCCCGGTTTTTGCGTGGGTCATTTCCATTCTTATCATGCTGCTCGGTGCGCTGGCCATCTCGCAGCTCCCCGTGGAACAGTATCCCGACGTTGCTCCGCCGTCGGTCAGCATCAGCGCCACCTACACCGGTGCCTCTGCCGAAACACTGGAAAACAGCGTTACCCAGATCCTCGAACAACAGCTGACCGGGCTGGATAACCTGCTTTACTTCACCTCCAGCAGCAGCTCACAGGGCAACGTCAGCGTTGATGTCACCTTCAGCCAGGGCACCGACCCGGACACGGCGCAGGTACAGGTGCAGAATAAGGTGCAGCAGGCGCTGTCGCGGCTGCCAACAGAGGTTCAGCAGCTGGGCGTCACCGTCACCAAGTCCCAGTCTAACTTCCTGCTGGTGATGGGCCTGTATGATACAACCGATAAAAGCAGCAGTTCAGATATCGGCGACTGGCTGGTCAGCAATATGCAGGAACCTCTGGCGCGCGCAGAGGGCGTCGGCGATATTCAGGTCTTTGGCGGTCAGTATGCAATGCGCATCTGGCTGGACCCGGCCAAACTTTACTCTTATGCCTTACAGCCTTCGGATGTAGCCGCCGCCATCCGGGCGCAGAACGTCCAGATTTCCGCCGGCAAGATCGGCGGACTGCCGTCACCTGACAATCAGCAACTGACGGCCACCGTGCGCGCGCAGTCGCGCCTGCAGACCCCGGAGCAGTTTCGCAATATCATCGTTAAAAGCGACCGTAGCGGGGCCATCGTGCGCGTCGGCGACGTTGCCCGGGTCGAACTCGGCAGCGAATCTTATGATATGAGCACCCGCCTGAACGGTCATCCTGCGGCAGGGGTGGGGGTGATGCTGGCACCGGGCGCAAACGCGCTGGACACGGCGAAGCGGGTAAAGGCCACCATCGCAGAGTATCGTCACTCCATGCCGGACGGGTATGAAGTCTCGTATGCCCTGGACAGCACCGACTTTATCAAAATCTCCATTGAGGACGTGGTGATCACCCTGATTGAAGCAATCGCGCTGGTCGTGGTGGTGATGTACCTTTTTTTACAGAATATCCGCGCCACGCTGATCCCCGCACTGGCGGTCCCCGTCGTGCTGCTGGGCACCTTCGGCGTACTGGCCGTTATGGGCTACACCATCAATACACTGACGCTGTTTGCCATGGTGCTGGCCATTGGTCTGCTGGTGGATGATGCGATAGTGGTGGTGGAAAACGTCGAGCGCATCATGCACGACGAGGGACTCCCTGCCCGGGAAGCCACTGAAAAATCGATGAAGGAAATTTCAGGTGCCCTCGTGGCTATTGCCCTCGTGCTGTCAGCGGTATTCCTGCCGATGGCCTTTTTCGCCGGCTCAACCGGCGTCATTTACCGTCAGTTTTCCGTCACCATCATTGCCGCCATGACCTTTTCCGTGGTGGTGGCCCTGACCCTGACGCCAGCCTTGTGCGGCATGCTTCTGCGGCCCGTCACACCTCATCGCCGTGGCTTCTTCGGGGGCTTTAACCGGCTGTATGCCGCGACCGAACGAAAATACCGCCACAAGGTGCTGGGCACGCTGCGTCGCCCGGTGATGATGGTGGTGCTGTACGGTGCCATGGGGCTGATACTCTTTGTGGTGTTCACCCGTCTGCCGGGCAGTTTCCTGCCTAATGAGGATCAGGGAAGCGTCATGCTGCAGGCAACGCTGCCAGCCGGAGCTACCAGCAGCCGCACGGAGGCGGTTAACCAGCAAATTGTCGACTGGTTCCTGAAGGAGGAGAAAGACAATGTTGAGGTGGTCTTTACCATCAATGGCTTTAACTTCAGCGGGGCTGCACAGAACGCGGGTATGGCCTTTATCAAGCTGAAAAACTGGGATCAGCGTCCGGGGGCGGAGAACTCCGCTGAAGCCATCGCCGCACGCGCGACGGCCGCACTGTCAGGCATCCGTGATGCCCAGATCTTCGCCCTCACACCCCCCTCGGTGCCGGGCCTCGGGCAAAACAGCGGGTTCACCTATGAGCTGCTGGCCAGCGGGGGAACGCCGCGCAGCCAGCTGGAAACCCTGCGTGATACGCTGCTGGAAAAAGCCAGCCATCGCCCGGAGATGGCGGCGGTGCGCAGTAACGTTCTGCCACAGATGCCTCAGCTGCAGGTGGATATAGATATCAATAAGGCCGTGGTGCTGGGCCTGGCACCCGCCGATATTACCGACACGCTGACCGGGGCCTGGGGGGGGCCTACATCAATGACTTTATCGATCGCGATCGCGTGAAGCGCGTCTATATGCAGGGCGACGCACCCTTCCGCTCCGCACCGGGCGACCTGGATAAATGGTTTATCCGCAATGCCGACAGCGGCATGACGCCGTTTTCCGCGTTTGCCACCACCCGCTGGACGGTCGGACCGGAAAGCCTAAACCGCTACAACGGTTCTGCCGCCTTTGAGATTCAGGGACAGAACGCAGAGGGGTACAGCTCGGGCGAGGCGATGGCTGCGCTGGAGGCGCTGCAGGAACAACTACCGCCCGGCACGACGGGTGCATGGAGCGGTCTCTCCCTGCAGGAAAAACAGGCCGGAGGGCAGTCCACTGCCCTGTATGCGATTTCTATTCTGATTGTTTTCCTGTGTCTGGCCGCCCTGTATGAAAGCTGGGCAGTACCGTTCTCCGTCCTGCTGACGGTTCCGCTGGGCGTGCTCGGCACCGTACTGGCCGTCTCGCTGCGGGGGCTGAATAACGATATTTACTTCCAGGTCGCTCTGCTGACCACCGTCGGGCTGACCTCGAAAAACGCTATTCTGATTATCGAATTTGCCGAAGAAGCGGTCAGGCAGGGACGATCACTCAGCGCCGCTGCGCTGCAGGCCGCGCGGTCACGCCTGCGGCCGATTATGATGACCTCACTGGCCTTTATGGCCGGCGTGGTGCCACTGGCGGTGGCTACCGGAGCGGGGGCCAACAGCCGCATTGCCATCGGTACGGGGATTATCGGCGGAACGCTGGCCGGCACCGTGCTGGCGCTGTTCTTTGTTCCGCTGTTCTTTGTGCTGGTGAAGCGTTATCTCACCGCGCATCGCCGATCCAGCTGATGCAGCGTCGCGGAAGACAGGCCGCTATGGCTAACGGCTTAACAGGATCCAGCGCCGTCCGGCCAGTACGGTCAGCACCACAATGGTGACGCCCGCCGCCAGGTGCAGGGTGAAGTCCAGCCGGTGCAGATGAACCTCATGACACAGCGAGAGGAGCATTGATGACATAAAAGCAATGCCCGCCCCGGCCAGCGCCAGGCTCTGCCCGGGGCGCAGCGAGCGGGTGCGGGACAGGCAGGCAATAGAGATGGCGATCATCGGCAGGCTGGCGCTGAGCATAAACAGATAACAGTGTATGCCTTCCCCCAGTGCCCGGCGCCCGCCGGTGGCGAGGCCGGTGCACTGTTCAGCAGGTTAATGACCAGCCAGACAGCAGCCAGCAGCGCACACCACTTCAGTCCGGACGCCTGACGACCGGCGATGCTGACGGTAAAGGCCGCGGCCATCGCGCCCGTGCCCGTGGCCAGCGACAGCAGCAGGGTGATCAGCGCCAGCCAGGATCCCGGCTGAGACCAGTCGGTAAACCGGCTGTGCAATGCCCAGCTGGTCAGCATGCCGCAGGGCAGCACGGCGGCCGCCCATACGACCACGCGCCAGGCCGTCGGCCAGGTGCGCGTGACCGGCCTGACAGTCTGACTGAGTTCGTCGATCAGTTGGTCATGATTTCTCATCATTCCCCCGTCCATATTTACGCAGATTGAGCATGGCGCGATGTAACAGTGACTTCACCGCAGAGACCGACAGATGGCTGGCCGCCGCCGTCTGCGCCAGACTTTGTTCACGCAGATGCACCGACTCCACCATCTCGCGCTGGCGCAACGGCAGCGCGCCCAGATAGCCGGTAAGCTCGTCATAAACGACACTTTCGTCCCCGCCGTCGGCCGCCTGGCGCAACAGGGCGTCATCATCCTGAACCTCCGGACGGCGGCCGCGCTGCCGCAGCGCATCAATCGCCCGCGCCGAGGTGATTGCAGCCACCCAGGGCAGAATGGGGCGCTGCGGATCGTAGGTATGACGTACGCGATGGATCGCCAGCAGGGCCTCCTGTACCACATCTTCCAGCAGGGCGTCATCGCTGATTTTTTTGCGTGCAAAGGCCCGGATGGCAGGCACCATCGCTTTCAGCAGCTGGTTATAGGCTGCCTTGTCACCCGCCTGCGCCTGCGCCATCAGACGCGGCCATTCCCGTGCGCGGGTATCAGTGCCTGCCATACATGCTCCTGGCAGTCACGACAGTCAGAGGGCAGTCAGGGGGTGTTGCAACAGCGTTCGCTCATCGGTTCATTCACGTTTTCTTCCCCTTGTCTGCGGCATGTTCGAGCGCAGAGATCACGATGCGCGGCGTCAGCACCTGCGGCAGCACCACCGGTTTACCGCCGTCGGCAGGGTAAACCACGTAAAGTGGCAGACCGCCCCGGCCGAAATCACTGAGTGCCTGCTCCACATCGGGATTGTACCTGGTGGAATCCGCCACCATATAGAGGGTGTTGGTTCGCGCCATCGCGGCTTTCACCGCCTGCGTTGATAACGAGGTGCGATCGTTCACCTGACAGGTGATGCACCAGGAGGCGGTAAAATTCACCAGTATCGGTTTCCCCTGACCTTTGATCGCGTCAACATTCTGCGGGGACCAGGCGACCGCAGCCGCCGCGTCCGAAGCCTCAGCCGCCTCCGGCTGGCCGGAAAACGTCGTCAGGCTGGCCAGTGGGGGCACCATGATCAGCACGAACAGCGCCGTAGCAAGATGCTGAGGCCAGTGGCGCCGCCCCATCATGCGGCGTTTCTGTGCGATGCCATACAGCCAGGCGGCAAAGCTCAATACGATGCAACAGGCAAGGATCAGCGCCAACGCCCCCGAGCCAGCCTGACGTTCCAGCACCCAGATCAGCCAGGCGACCGCGCCCAGCATCGGGAACGCCAGCGCGTGTTTCAGCGTCACCATCCACGCTCCGGGAGCCGGTAAGATACGCGCCAGCAGCGGGAAGAAAGCGATCAGGGTAAACGGCGCGGCAAAGCCCAGTGCCAGGGCGATAAAGATCACCAGACTCACCAGCGGCGGCTGGGTCAGCGCATAGCCGACGGCACTGGCCATAAACGGTGCGCTACAGGGCGTCGCAACGATAATCGCCAGCGCCCCGGTGAGCGCCGAGCCAGTCAGACCACTGCGTCCGCCGCCCACTTCCCCCACCCGCTGCGCTGCGAGCCCGACCTCAAACAGCCCAAACAGATTAAGGGCCGAGGCAAGCATCACGAGAATGAGCAGAGCGATCACCAGCGGTGACTGAAGCTGGAAGCCCCAGCCGACGGCCGATCCTCCGGCACGGGCCAGCAGCAGCACGCCCACCAGCAGCAGCATGGTCACCACCACGCCGCCGAGAAACGCCAGACCTTCTGCCCGTGCCCGGGCAGGCCGATCGTGATGGCGGAGCATACTCAGCGCTTTAAGGGAAATCACCGGAAATACACACGGCATCAGATTGAGAATAAGGCCGCCAAGAAAGGCGGCAGCAAGGGCAGTCAGCATAGCGTTACCTGCTTTAAATCGGGACGTTACGCCGGATTGGCCTGGCGATATTTTTTCACGGCATCCATGGCTTTCTGGATATGTGCATCCGGGTTTTTATCGGTATAACTCAGCAGGATTTTACCGTCCGGCGCAATCACGTACGACGTACGATCCGACAAAGTCTGCCCCTTCATCTGCATGGTACTCTGGTACTCTGCAGCCACTTTAGCCCCCGGATCGGCGGCGACCGTGAACTTGTCCCGGCACTCCAGCTGGGAGAACTTCTCAATCTGATCCACATTCCCGGCGGTCACGCCGATAACGGTTGCGCCCTGCTTGCTGAACGCATCGGTGGCTTCGGCAAAGTCATGGGCTTCCAGCGTGCAGCCCGCGCTGAAGGCGGCCGGGAAGAAGTACAGCACTACCGGGCCTTTCTTCAGGGCCTGCTGCAGCGAGAAGGTGGTCGGCTTACCGGCCAGCGCCGCCTTCAGCTGAAAGTCAGGGGCGTTTGCACCGACCGGCAGAGCGGCAAAGGCAGACGTGACGGGCAGCGCCAGCCCGAGAAGGGCGGTGACAGCCAGCGTGCAGAGGGTTCTTTTCATACGCATAAGTAGTTCTCCAGTGTGAGGCAGGCGACAGCGCCCTGATAACCTTAATCACAGTTTCGTCCGGGGCAGGGCAAAGGTTGCGGTTGCGGGAAAATATTTTTTTCCCTGCCCGCCAGCCCCTATTTCAACATCCGTTTAAGGGTGTCATCGATGCGCTGCTGAATCGTGCGTAACGTCTCCGGGGTGATCTGCCCGGGAAACATTTCGCCGGCCAGCCGGGTAAACCCGGACGCTACCTCACAGTGGCGCTCTATCACCTCCCCGGCCTGTGAAGCGGTCAGTTCAGCCTCCTGCTGCCCCAGCGCTAAAAGGTGTTCACGGCCAATATCCAGCGCTTCCCCCATCACATCCATCTGATGATAGCCGCCCGGCCCTTCACACCAGGTGACATCATACGCCGGTGCCAGCTGCCACTGACCCGGGGCAGACATCAGATAGGCAAAGTTTTTCGGATGATCGTCGCGATTATTGAACACCACGTTGAACACCACCCGTTCAAACGCCAGCGCCTTCTGCCGGACATCATGGGTACACAGCCAGGTGGCACGAAGAAAATTCGTGTAGTCCAGCGCCCCTGGCGTCTGGTAGTTTGCCCCGGTGAACGCCGCAAGACTCTGCATCGGCACCCGCAGGCCGTTCTGCCGGTCAAAACGCCGTGAGGCAAACGCAGCCTGGCCATTGGGCAGGGCAAACCAGGCGGTCTCTGGCGTGCTGATCTGGCACGCACGCAGGCACTGCGCATAAACGGCTTCAATCGCACAGACTTCAGGATGTTCCTGCCGGGCAGGGAATTTAATCAGCCAGGCTTCTCTGTCTGTGCTGGCCGCGGTGGTAAAGGCCCCGCTGGTGGCATCGCGATACAGCAACGCTTTCGGTCTTGCGCCCTGCGGGGAGCCGCCCATCAGCAGCAGCCGCTGCAAAAACTCCCCTCCCTCACCGTCCAGCACTTCCTGCACCTCAGCCGAGAGCTGCGCCAGCGCAATATCTTCCGCCGGGCTTGCCTCTTCCTGCTGCGAGGGGACAAACGACATCGCCCCCATGGCGTTGTCACCGATCCAGGTCAACCGCTCAAGCGGCCCGATGCGCGCCGCATTCAGCCCGCGCTGGCGGAACAGTCTGTCCATCAGCAGCATACCCCAGCCGTCGGGCAGGGCGTCATACACCGGGCCGGGAAGGCCCATCTGATGAGCCGGGAATGCTCTGCGCAGACGCGGCCCACTCAGCGGCAGGGTGAGCGAGGCCAGTTCCAGCCCGTGGCGAACTGCCTCTTCGCTGTACTCAAACAGGATCTGCGGGCGACCGGTGAGGGCGGTTGAAGAGGCCAGACTTCCCCACAGCCAGCGTTCACCCCAGCCTTCGTACCAGACATCGACTTTACTCACCATCGTGAAGGCTCCGTTTTATACGCTGGCGTGTCGTGTTCTTTTCGTAGCGCAGCAGATCGTCCAGACTGTCGATTTTCGGCGCGAACAGGGCCTCCAGCTCTTTACCGCGTCCCAGCACCATCGCCACCCTGACCAGATTTTCAAACCCCACGCTCCGTCCGGATTCCAGGTTAGACACGGTATTGACCCCAATTCCTGCCCTGGCCGCAACATCAGCCTGGGTCATTTGCTGTGTGAGCCGCTCTTTACGCAGTCGCTCGCACAGCAGCCTGACAATTTCATCGGGTTTGCTGAGAGTTAAATCCATAATAACGGGCCTTAAAATGGTTTTTCATTGTTAACACCCAATATTATAGAGTTAATTTTCGGATAAGGGAAAAAGCGGTAGCGTATTCAGTGCTAACGTGCAAAAGGGGTGAGCACGGGGTGCGGTAGCAGCCTGACCGCGTACTGGCCGGTCTGTTTCAGGCTCTGCAGAGTCGCGCCGTCTTTCGCCTCAATCGACATACCTTCCAGTAGCGTGTTCAGCACGGTGGCCAGGGCTGTCGTCGGCGTCCCGGCAGGCAGTTGCTGTTCCTGAACCGCCCGGCGAAGCCGTTGCTCAAACCGATCTTTTCCCTCCTGGCGCAAGGCGCTGACAGCCTCCACGACGCCTGCGGAATCGGATGAGACGTTAATGGCAGCCAGTACCACCATGCAGCCACAGGGAGCGGAAGGTGACAGCAGAATATCTGCTGCCTCGCTGAAAAAGCGGTCAATGGACACCGTCACGTCTGCGGCATCTTCAAGCCTTTCCCAGGTCGCCTGCCAGTAAACGCGCTCGTAATAGTTGACTGCTTCCAGGAACAGTCGGGCCTTATTGCCAAACGCCGCATAGAGGCTGGGAGGATTGATCTCCATGGCCGCGCACAACTCGGCCACGGAAGCGGGTTCAAAACCCTTACGCCAGAAGATATCCAGCGCGCGGATTAACGCCTTATCACGGTCAAAACTGCGCGGTCTGCCTCGCGGCTTCTCACTGGCGGTGCTGACATCATTCCTCTTCATGCCGGTCTCTCATTATTCTCTTGACATTTTATATAGCGGTCACTATACAATAATAAATTAACTAGTGACCACTACAGATATCCGTAGTCCACAGCTTAACGGTGATCATCAGTATGACCGCTATCTCCTCCGTACAGGACGATAACGCCACTGTTGACGTACTGAATCACTATAAATGAAGGTGGGAAAAACAGGCGAAGAGTGTGCTGATGCCACCGGGCATCAGCACGTGACGACAGACACAGTTCGGCTCAGTAGAGCGTCGTTTTCAGCCGCTCAGGCAGCGCATTATCATAGGCTTCCCCGTCAATCTCATCGTGCGAGATCTGCTTCAGGATCGTGCCCGTGCTGGGCAGGGCCGTGCGCGGGAGCTGGAGAGCGGGATCCCACAGCCGGGATCGCAGAATGGCCCGGCTGCACTGGAAAAATACCCGCTGTACATGAATGCGGATGACACAGAGAGGCAGATGATTATCCACGGAAAAACGGGCAAGTAATGCCGGGTCAATACTGATTTCAGCCGTTCCGTTGACGCGCAGCGTCTCTCCGATGCCCGGGATCAGGAACAATAGCGCCACGCGGTTGTCCAGTAGAAGGTTACGCAGGCTGTCAATCCGGTTGTTACCCCGGCGATCGGGCAGCAGCAGCGTATGATCGTCTTCAATGTGGATAAATCCGGCCGGATCGCCCCGGGGCGAGATATCCATACCTTCTGCGCCCGAGGTCGCCAGCGCAACAAAAGGAGAGGATTCAATAAAGGGTCGGTAGGCCGGGTGAATATGATGGGTGACTTTGGTCAGGGAGGGTTTGGCAACAGCACCATACAGACGCTCCAGCGCTTCTACCTCAGTAATCGTTGCAGAAGGGGTTTTCATAGCAGTCCTCTCGTCAGTGAGCTGACCCTGATTATCACCATCACGCCTCCGGGAAACCAGCAAAACTCAACGCGACTGCGCGTCAGGGCAGCCTCATGGCGATGCCCCTGCAGCTTTCAGCACAGTCGAAGCAGGCCGTTGCACATATCTGGCAGTGATCGTGATCGTGCTGACTGCAGGTTTTGCCGCATTTCTCACACGCGTCGGCACACAGCTTACAGATCTGCGGCGCATAGTCGCTGTCCATTGCCAGCAGCTGCGCCGTCATCCCGCATAACACGGCGCACTGTCTGTCAAGCCGGATACAGTCGCGCAAATGCTCCAGATTGGGCTCCTGCAGGCAGGCAGTAGCACAACGCTCACAGGCCGCCAGACAACTGAGGCAGGCGTTAATACATAGCTGATTTATCTCTGACATAAACGAGTCCTCGTATCGTGGTGAAAGGGCACTACTGCGGCTTTTCCGGCACAGGCAGCACTTCCCCGGGGAGAAAAGCCGCCAGTTCGCGCGCATCATGACTGCAAAAAAGCGTGACATCCGCCGGGGCGGAGCAGGCCAGCTCACGCAGCCGTTGTTGATTCAGCCGGCGGGCACGGTTATCAGCAGACATCAGCCACTGATAAAAGCGCAGCCCGGGCGTGCAGTGTCGTTGCTCTCCCTGCATTTCGCTGCGATAAAACCAGGCGTCGCCGCCGTGCAGCAGCCAGCCCTCCGGGGTATTAACGGCGATACCCGCATGGCCCGTCGTATGTCCGGCCAGGGGGATCAGAAGGATTTCCGGGGGAAGTCCGTCAAGTGCGGATACGCAATCAAAACCAAACCATCTTTCCCCCTGCGCCTGATAACCCGTCCAGCCGGAAGCCCCCTGCCACTGTGCCGGCCGGTATCGCGAGCGGGCGAGCCAGCTGTGACGCGACCGGGCGGTATCGATTTCCTGCTGCATCAGGTGAATCTTTGCCCAGGGAAAATCGGAGAGGCCACCCGCGTGATCGAAATCAAGGTGGGTCAGAATAATGTGTCTGACATCGCGGGCTGAATACCCCATCGATTCAATCTGGGATAAAGCCGTCAGGGCGTGTTTATATTGGATGTTGTTCATCAGGCGAAAGAAACCGGCGATGCGTTGATCCGCCCTGCGCACATCATCCCGGCCAAAGCCGGTATCGACCAGAATGAGTCCCTGCCCGTCAGTTTCGATCAGCAGGCAGTGACAGACCAGGTGCGCCTTTATTCCTTTGCTGAACCCGTCGTATAAGGCACCGCCCAAGGGACACATGCAACCACAGTTAAGGTGGTGAATTCGCATATCACTCCTCTCAAATGCTGATCATGACGTTTCGCGTGCACGCCGTTCGGTGTTGAAGGATTCGCAGATTGCCCCTGACCGGACGCTTTATCTGAAAACGATGAGAACGTCATATTCAGCGCTAGATAACCAGCTGCTGAGTCTTAACAGAATATTTTTCGTGATGCCTGTCACATTCGTTTTTTAATGTATTTTCCTGCGAAGGGGATTCAACAGACTGAAAGCGTAACGAAGCGAAATGTATATTTCCCAAAACAGAACCGCGGGAAAGAGAATCAATAAGCAGGGAGGTCTGAAGCTCTCGTAATAACTGATTATTCTGTTGAATAAGTGTATCCAGCCGTTTTTTATCATGAGAAGAACCGCTGAAACCGCTAGCAATTTCAGACAAAATCTTTTTACGCTTCTTTTCGTTACGGTAACGTTCCTTAATTATCTTAAGTGTTGCTTCATCTGTCATCCGCACCTCCTCGGTGTATTCAGGTGATAAGCCGTTATAAGATGTTTTTTAACAAATACCCTCGCCGTAAAGAACGATTACAAGACGACTACCGCACAACACTCAATACTGCACCACGTAAAAACGAACTCTAATAATATACAACTTATACAACCATGAAGTAAAATTAGGAAGATTCCTAATACATTTATTATGCATTGATTTTCAACAACAATTTTTTAACAATGCGCCACAAATTCGTGCATAATTGTACGGTATTTTTTTGTTTGTATAATTTAGCGGTTTAAAAAACAACCTGCTTTAAAATATTTTCTTATTTCTTTCTTTTTAATTACGCGGAGTTAAGTGATTTAGGTATAAATAGATATACTTTTTTCATCACTTTCATTTGCGCACCCTAAACAGTTTGTCTAGTTTTAAATGCACACGGAATGTTGATGAACAAGCGAAACGCAACGGAATAAGGACGTTCTCTAATCTGAAAAATATGAGGAACACATTATGACTGAACATCGTGGTGGATCTGGTAATTTTGCAGAAAATAAAGAGAAAGCTTCTGAAGCGGGCCATAAAGGCGGTCAGCACAGCGGTGGGAACTTTAAAAACGATCCAGAGCGTGCTGCTGAAGCCGGCCACAAAGGCGGTCAGAATAGTGGCGGGAATTTTAAAAATGACCCACAGCGTGCTGCTGAAGCCGGCCATAAAGGCGGCCAGAATAGTGGCGGTAACTTTAAAAACGATCCGGAAAGAGCGGCCGAAGCTGGTCGCAAAGGTGGACAAAACAGTCATCGCAATGACTGATGTCATCTTGTGACGACTGATCAGGGCCCGTGAAAACGCGATGGCGTTTCACGGGCCCTGAACATCATTCAGCCACAGAACGAATGCGGATGCCGATAGCCTCTGATGTCTCAGGTGTCAGCCTGATACAACGTTCTGCGCTTAACGGAGAATGGAATGCAACCTGAAAAAAGTTACCACTGCTGGCTACGCGATGCCTGCGCAATTGAACGTCACGCAGAAATTGCGCTGAATGAATTAAAGCAACACCTGTCGCCATGGCCAGAACTGCAGGAACATGTCGAAACGCATATTAAAGAAACCCGATCGAACATTGCCCTGCTCAATGAATTTATGCAAAAGCGCCAGATCGATTCGGTTGCGCTGGGCAGCGAGCGGGTCTCTCATTTCAGGAACTGCATTCAGGGGATAAACAGTCTGCTGATGTCACCGGATCCGGTTAATAATTTCATCGGCAGCTATCTGCTGGAAGCTTACGAAATCGGCTGTCTGACGCCGCTGATCGCCGCGGCAGAAGCGCTGGGCGATCAGGAAGCTATTCTGTTATTCGACAAAATAATCCAGAAAGATTTTAAGATGGTCAGGTGGGCGCTTGAGCATCTGCCGGACATCACACGGAATCAGCTTTTCCCCGTGGACACCTACGCGGAAAAAGTGAGCCACGAGATCCACTGAGAGGAGGCACACGCTGATGATGCAGCATGCCGACCCGGTACTCTTATTATTACTTTATGGCGTTCTGCCCGTCTGGCTGATTGCCGGTTTTTGTGACTGGCTGTGTCACCGGGCATCGGATATTGAAACGACGTCAGGCAGCAAGGAATCCCTTATCCATCTGTTGATGTTTCTGGAGATGGGGATCCCTTTGCTGGCCGCACTCTTACTGCAGGTCAATGCTCTGATCCTGTTGGTGATGATCGTCCTTTTTCTCTGCCATGAAGCGACAGCGCTCTGGGATGTCAGCTATGCCGTCACGACGAGACGCGTCTCGCCCATTGAACAGCACATACACAGTTTTCTCGAGATGGTGCCATTAATGGCGCTTCTGCTGGTCATTTCCCGGCACTGGCAGCAGTTTCTGTCTCTCTTTGGGGCCGGTACTGAGCGCAGCGATTTCACGTTACGCCTGCGGGAGACGCCGTTACCGGTGGGCTACCTGGTGACCCTGATGACGGCGATTATCCTGTTTGAAATTCTGCCTTATCTTGAAGAGTACTGGCGTGGTCGCAGGGCCGCTCAGCGCAGGGCGACGCAGGGCGACCCATCCGGTTAAAGCCCGCTGCGTATTTCAGCGCAGACTCTCTCCGACTTCAAATTGTTCAGATTGTTCAGTCGCGGATAAGCTGAAAAGCGTCACGCTGTAAAATCCACGGTCATCAACGAAGCCAGTCGCACTTAATCGCGCATCCTCCGCCAGCAACATCAGACCGGGAAATGCAGCACTCAGGCGTATGGTCATCGGGTAAAGCATGTTTTCATTCAGATCAAAACCCTGATGCAGAGCGGACTTGCGCAGATAGACGGCAGGATAGGTCAGCCCTTTTGGGGTCATGCTGTCCCATTCACTGTCTGGCACCAGCACATCACGCCAGCCCACCATCTGCATCGCTTCAAAGAAAGACGTGACTCGGCGAAGGTCGGACAGCGCTTCTTTTTTTCCTGTACAGGTATTCCAGATATATTCCGCCTTTGCTCTCAGTCCAGCCCGATAATGCAAACGCTTACCTTCTTTAAGAAAGAAATCTATCTCCGGAGCAACGATCACCGGAAAGATCTTTTTTCTTTTTGCCTGTTCAAGCCAGCGCATAATAAAAATATGCTCTTCCAGTAATGAGCGTTGTCCATTTTGATGAAAGAGCCTGACGGCCACCAGCAGGGCCCAGGAAAAGTCTCTCACCGCAAAATTCATTCTTTTAACCTCTGGCAAAGCAAATCCTCCAGTGATGGCATCTGGTTTTATAAAAAATCGTTGAGTAAAGAGTAAAGTGCTTAACCCGGATAACAATGACGAGAGCCAGTGCGTGATGACAATGGCTTTCTTTTTTAATATAAACCTTCGTGATACGGGTTTATTTTTAAACGCGACTTACTTACCCGGAACGCCGCCAGTGCGAAGAAGACAGCGTCATACTGATGTTGTCGGGGACATCGTGGTCCTTTCTTTTCCAGGGGAACCTGGCGTTCTTAACGTGGCTGTATTCCCTCAGCCATGCAGAAAGCCTGACGATACAGAGCTCCGCCTCTTCCTCGGGCACCTTACCGATAAACAGTAGTGAAGGTTGTTCTTTATTATCAGTAAGATAAATCTCACTCCGGCTCCTGCCTGAGCAGGGATCTGTGTCACGGATGATTTTAACAGCAACAAAATCCAGCCGCGGCCAGGCTGATATCAGCGCAAAGATACGTTGTTTTTCCATTACCGCCTCAGGGTAAGTTCGTTATGAGTATGCAGATAATCTCAGCATCACGTTCACGAGGAAAAACTCTACTCATGCCAAAACGAGTTGTTCCCGCTAGTCTATCAACCTTGCGTACGGGGGCAAGAAGATGCGGTTTCGCTTAATAAAAAATCGTCTCTTCACCACCGAAAAACAATTGTGGCAAAGAGTCAAAAAAAAGCAAACTATACAAAAAATTAAAATTTGTACAATATTAAAAACCGACCTCCGCACCTCCTTAAAAATTGCATTTAAGAATATTCTTACCATGTTTTTTTAATATTGGGATGATCTTCACCTTATCCTGACTAAACTTAGAAGCGTCTGTGGAAAACTTCCCTTTCTTTTTATTCACCCTTATTTGGATACCACTATGAAAATTACAACGCTGGAAGATTTATTTATTCATGACTTATCTGACATTTACAGCGCTGAGAAGCAGATTACACGAGCATTGCCAAAAATGGCACGCGCGGCAACAGATGAAAAGCTGATTTCTGCTTTTAAAGCGCACCTGGAAGAAACGCAGGGTCAGATTGAACGTCTGGACAAGCTGGTTGATGTTACCGATGGCGTTCGCATTAAAAGAATGAAGTGCCACGCACTGGAAGGCCTGGTAGAAGAAGCACAGGAAATCATTGAGGCCGTTGAGGCAGGTCCGGTGCGGGATGCCGGTCTGATCGGCGCGGCACAAAAGGTGGAGCACTATGAGATCGCCACTTACGGCACCCTGCATGCGATGGCGCTCCGTCTGGGCTATGAAGAAGCAGCCAGCCTGCTGGCTGAAACGCTGAAAGAAGAAAAAGCGACCGATGAAAAACTGACCGTAATTGCAGAACAACAGAACTGAGGGATTGGTCTTGCTGACCATCAGCCCGTGAGTCCACGCGGCTCGCGCATTTGTTCAACGAGGAGAATGCTATGAACTACGAAGACCACTACCTTTCCTGGGTAAAAGACGCTCATGCCATGGAAAAACAGGCGGAGAGTATGCTGGAAAAAATGGCGGCACGACTAGAACATTATCCGGACCTGAGGGCAAGGATTGAACAGCATATTGAAGAAACACGTGAACAGCAGGCTTTGGTTCAGTCAGTCATTGATCGTTACGACACCTCCAGCTCGATGGTGAAAGATGCCATGGGCAAGCTCTCTGCCATGGGCCAGGCGATGGGAGGCATGATGGCAGACGATGAAGTCGTTAAAGGCGCCATTAGTGGTTATGTCTTTGAAAATTTTGAAATCGCAAGTTACACCTCTCTGATTGCCGCAGCGGAACTGGTCGGCGACATCGAAGGGGCACGCATTTTTGAACAGATCCGTGAACAGGAAGTGGCCATGGCTGACTGGGCGCTGCAACATCTTCCTGATGTCACCGAACAGTTTATGGTGCGCTCTGCCACGCCAGGCGTGGAAGCCAAAAAATAGACGACCCTATGGCCTGCTTTCGGGCAGGTTTTTCATGAACAGCGGGAGTAAACCATGTTCAGACACGTCAAACAACTGCAGTACACCGTCCGGGTCGCAGCACCCAATCCCGGCCTGGCAAACCTGTTACTGGAACAGTTCGGTGGTCCCCAGGGGGAACTCGCCGCCGCCTGCCGATACTTCACTCAGGGGCTGGGTGATGACGATCCCGGACGGAAAGATATGCTAATGGATATCGCCACCGAAGAGCTGAGCCACCTCGAAATCATCGGATCACTGGTCGGCATGCTCAACAAGGGAGCGAAAGGGGCCCTGGCTGAGGGAACGGAACAAGAGGGAGAGCTTTACCGGGAAATCACCGGGAAGGGGAATGACAGCCATCTTACCTCCCTGCTTTACGGCGGCGGGCCACCGTTGACCAACTCGGCTGGCGTTCCCTGGACAGCGGCTTATATTGACACCATTGGTGAAGTGACGGCCGATCTGCGCTCGAATATTGCTGCCGAAGCGCGGGCAAAGATCCTCTATGAACGGCTGATTAACGTTACGGATGATCCCGGTGTTAAAGACGCGCTGGGCTTTTTGATGACCCGGGAAGTAGCCCACCAGCTCTCTTTCGAAAAGGCGTTGTACGCCATCCGTAATAACTTCCCACCGGGCAAGCTGCCGCCTGTGGAGCAGTATGCCGGTGTTTATTACAACATGTCACAGGGGGGAGACGTCAGAGGGAGCTGGAATTCTGACGAGAACTTCCGCTATGTCGATAATCCTGCGCCGGCCGTTGACGGTGGCGATGGTGGTGCCAGTGTGGCCCTGCCACCAGAAGCCCAGGCCGATCTGGATAATCTGAAATTGCGCACGGCATCGGATACCACGCTTAATCCGGTCACGGGCGCAGAGCTGGGCTCAGAAACCCCCGTTGATAAATAAAGGGTATCCGCGCCCGATAAGCACACAGGTTAACCACGACAGGGGTTAACCTGTTAACAGGAGAATAGCGGTGTTTCGTTTGTTGAAAAATCTGTTCAGCAGCCCTGAAAATCTGCTCAACGTCTTATCCAGCGAAGACATGGAGGAAGCCCGGCAGGAGAAGGAAGCGATCCTGATTGACGAAGATGGCAACGCCAGCGTTAATACCGACAGCCCGGAAATGAAAGCCAGCTTTGCGCGGCATGTGGCGGCGCTTCGTGATGCGGGTGGCCGTGATATTGACGACAGCCACGCTGGCTCCTAGTCCGCTACTCTTCTGCTCCCCGACACGTTACATCTCGTTATCATCCGCAGGAACATCGTGATCCTTGGCGTGTTTTAGGACGCGCTCCGAGGTTGAAAAAGACGTAGTTCCCTTTGCATGTTCACCGCCACCAGCCACTCTCTTCAACTGGATGACATGCCCTTTTTGCCAGGCATCAGCCTGTGGGTCGACCGCGTCACTGCGGAGGTCCTGCCGGGACTGTTTAATGCTCTGCGTATTCGTACCGAACCGGCGATCGCGATCGGCAAGCAGACGCGGATCGAGCTGGCCATCAGCAGTGAACCCATCATCAGCGCCGGGATCCCGAGGGGCAATGTTTTATCGCGATCGGTATGCCAGGTATGCCAGGTTTTCCCGTAGGTGTTGACGATCCTCGCCATAAGCTGCTTTTCAAGCGGAGCGGGCAGCCCGGGGGCGATCAGCGTGCCCGACTTCACCTCATAGCGGTGGCTGTGCCAGAGTCGCTTCTCTTCCGCCGGCAGGCCCTTATAGAGACGCTCGCTGATGATATATTCAATGCCCATCAGCCGCGCGTCGCGCGTGTTCCCATCATAAATAACCGCCTGCATGACATCGTCATTCAGCACGGTCACATAATGGTGTGCCTCCATCTGGCCGTTCCGGTCACCGCTGTAAAAGTGGAAACCATCAAGATAGGTGTTGATGGCCGCAATCGGCGGTCTGGCTTGAACGAGCCCGGCGCCGGTGGATAACGCGCTCAGCCCGGGGGAGGTGGGCTCGCCGGGTGACGTCACCTGGGGGCCGGTGTTGTTGCCGCCGCAGCCTGCTAGAAAAACGCAAGCCATCAAGGATGGTCGTGTTAACTTCATGTCACCTCCCGGTCAGTTAGCCTCAGATATCTGGGCTGTTTACACCGGATAAGTTTAGACCATCTGGCTGCCTGCATCAGGGGAAATCTCAGGTTTTGGCCCCCGCAAAGGGAGTAAACTTACCCCACCGTGAGTGCTGCGCGGCTTTGCATCTTTTCATTTAAGAGCGCGCTCAGCTCTTTCAGGGCGGTGCCGTTGAACAGGTGAGGCACGGCCTCTCCGGGAACCGGCTTGCCAAAGAGATATCCCTGGGCAAAATCGCAGCCGTGCATCGCCAGCCACTGTGCCATGTCGACTTTTTCAATCCCTTCGGCCGTGACCTGCATCTCCAGACTTTTCCCCATTGCCAGAATGGCATCAACCATCTGGTTTTTATTCGACGACTGCAGGGCAATAAAAGAACGGTCAATTTTGATCTTATCAATTGAGAGCTGTGTCAGATGATACAGGCCGGAATAGCCGGTACCAAAGTCATCCAGAGAGACGGATATTCCCATCGCCCTGAAGGTATTCAGGTTCGTTTTCGCGTTATGCAGATTGGTGATCAGCGCCTCCTCGGTGATCTCAATTTCCAGGCGTGAGCAGGGGAAATGTTCTTCCAGCAGTTGTTGCCGCAGACTTTCCGGGAAGCCCAGATCGTCAATCATCGATGCGGAGACATTGATGGCCAGGGTCAGATGCGGCTCCCAGTTCAGGGCAATGCGGCACGACTGGCGCAGCATCTGTTCGGTCAGTGCAGGCATCACGCCCATTCTGTCGACGTCAGCGATAAAATCGGCAGGCATCAGCAGGCCCCGCCCGGGATGATGCCAGCGTGCAAGAATCTCAAAGCCGGAGATCTGCTGGCTGTGCAGATTGACGATAGGCTGGAAGTAGGGGACAAATTGTCCCTGCTGCACCGCCTCAATGATTTCACGTTCAAAACGCTCTCTGGCACGCACGGCCTCACCGTAAGCCGGATCGTAGAACCGGTACGCGCCGCGCCCGGTATTTTTGCTGTGATACATCGCCGTGTCGGCGCATTTCAACAGCAGATCCGGCTCATTCGCATCCTGCGGGGCGAGGGCAATCCCAATGCTGACACCGGCAGAAACAGGGTGAGGGGTGGAGGCCAGTGGCTGAGAAAGGGCCATGCAGATACCCGATGCCAGCAGAGCCAGTTCATCCTGGATCATGCTGCCGTCGATCAGCAGGGCAAACTCGTCGCCCCCAATCCGGGCAACGCTAATCCCCTCACGGCGGAAATGCCTGAGTCGTTCTGCCAGCTCACACAGCACCTCATCACCGGTGGCGTGTCCGAAGGTGTCATTAATGGGCTTAAATTTGTCGAGGTCAATAATCATCACGGCCGTGCCGGTTTCACGGTTACTGAGCGCCTGCCTCAGGCGTTCCATAAAGACCCGTCGGTTATGCAACCCGGTGAGCTCATCATGACGCGCCAGCCGCAGTGTTTCCTTGCGGGCCGCCATAATTTCCCCATTACTCTGGCTGAGAGAGATCAGCAACCGCCGGATGATCCAGCCGGGAATGAGAATCGACAGTATGGCAAAGGCGGTCGAAGTGAAGACGAAACGCCAGCGCTCCGCCGTTTCAAAACCGCCGTCATAGGGAATACCCAGCCAGGGCAGAACGATGCCTTCAAGCGTAAATTCCCACAGGGTGGCCAGGGCCGCGACGCTGATCAGAGAGATAAACAACCAGAAAGCCAGTCGCCATTGTAGTTTAGAAGACCGATCTTCCACGTCAGAGATCCTGATAATTAAGGAGGGATTATTCATCACTATCGGCCAGGGTCCTCTAAACTTGAACGACCGGCGACAGGCCGGTGCGGTACGAATTCTGCCGCCATGCGGACGGCAGGGGCAGAGACACGACAACATTCGCGGAATGAGGAGAGTTTATGAGGGTATCACTCAGGGGGCAGGTGGCGCTGGTCACCGGCGCGAGCTCCGGAATCGGGTACGCCTGTGCAGAAACGCTGGCAGAGGCCGGTGCGAGTGTGGCGATCAACTATCACCGTCAGGCTGAACCCGCCGAGGCGCTGGCCGACAGGATCCGTACCGCCGGTGGCCGTGCCATTGCACTGCAGGCCGATGTGTCGAAAGAGGCTGAAGTAAAACAGCTTTTTTCCCGCACGATAGCCGAATTTGGCGTTCTGGATATCCTTGTCGCCAACTCCGGCCTGCAGAAGGACGCGCCCGTCAGCGAAATGACGCTGGCAGACTGGAACGGGGTACTGGAGGTGAACTTAACCGGGCAGTTCCTCTGCGCGCAGGCCGCCGTCCGGCAGTTCCGCCAGCAGGCGCACCGGCCCGAGGTCAGCCGGGCCGCAGGAAAAATTATCCATATGAGTTCGGTACATCAGCGCATCCCGTGGGCGGGGCACAGTAATTATGCCGCCTCTAAGGGCGGGGTGGATATGCTGATGCAGTCGCTGGCACAGGAACTGGGTGGCGAGCGCATCCGCATCAACGCGGTCGCGCCCGGTGCGATTGCAACCGCCATTAATCAGGAAAGTACCCAGGGAGAGGCGGGAGAAAAGCTACTGAAACTCATCCCGTACGGCCGCATCGGTGACGCTGAGGACGTGGCGAACGCGGTCGTCTGGCTGGCCAGTGACCTGTCAGACTATGTTCATGGCACCACACTGTTCATCGATGGTGGCATGAGTCTTTATCCCGGGTTTCGCGATAATGGCTGAGCGATAAGGCGCAGTCATCGGGTACGGCCAGAACTCCTGTTCTGGCTTTGATGCCGTATAAAGCACGTCGTCTGTACAGACCGGATTTAACCACGCATCGTGGGAGGTCTGAAAACGTATTAATCTGAGCGTGGTGATCAACGCCCTGACAGGCTGTCATCCGGCCATTCATTTTCCATCCTTCATCACAGACGGATAATTCAGCCTGTATTTATCAACCTTCCGTCAAGATTCAGTCAATATATTATCGGTAAAGAAAAATCAGAGAAAGATAATTTTCTGATTCATCTTGAACATATCTTGATAAAGCCTGCTTAGTATGAAAGTCTGGTTAACAGCAATTTATTATATGATGAGAAAGTTAAAAAGATTACTTTATGGATGGGAAAAGTCTGATGCTAAAACCTACCGGCACACTTATCAGTTATTTGGCGGGAGTTTGAATGTCAACCCGGATGTCCTCGACTTCATCGGTGATCATGAAAACCTGCGCATCCGTTACTTTCATCGCGAGAAAAATGGCGTGATTACCGGGGGTTATCCGGTGGTTGAAGATCAACATGTTGGAGTAAATATATGGGAAAAATACCCTTTCTCCTATGACGAAATCCTGCTCCCCCTGTCTGCGGAAGCAAAATTACTTTTTCCGGATAAAACAAACCGATTATCACCCGTACATAATAAAGTTCTGCTCAACGTTAATTATTCATTCGCACGGAAAAATGCCATCTGCATTGTTGAGCAAAAACTTTCGGCCAAGAGCGAGAAAAATCGCAGAAATGAATTCAACCGTTTTATTAAAGCCGGGGGAGTGATCTGCGACCAGTCTGATTTTTCTGCTGAAGAACTTGCTCATTTATATGTACATCTGTTTAACGCGAGATTTCGGGGAACAGTAAAATGTTTTAATGTCGATGTGCTGACAAATACAATTAGCTCACTGCGACATCTTTTCTTTGGCAGCATCCTGTTTGTCAGAGACATTCCCTGTGCGATGGATCTGGTTCTGCACGCGGCAAGTGATCAGCAGATCTATTTTGACGTTCCCAATGGCGGCATTGACCCTCGTTTCTCATCGCTGAGCCCGGGGAGCCTGCTGATGTGGAAAAACATACAGGCGGCCAGGCAGCTCTGCGAAAACACCCACAAAAAGATGCGGTTTTCGCTTGGCGCATTAGATGCAGAATGGAATTATAAATTACGCTGGGCCACCCCTTATAAGACCGGAAAAGTGGTCATCTGACTCCGCGCCGCCCCCGACAGTTGAAAGGAGGGGGTGATTATTCAGCGTAAGTCTTTCTTACGCCTGCAGCGTTCTGAGCATTTACGCACCTCGTCCCAGCATGTCTCCCACTTTTTTCGCCAGCTAAAAGGACGTCCACACACCGTGCAAATTTTTGTCGGAAGCGCGCTTTTTTTCACCCCGATCCTCCTCTCTGACGTTTATCCCCCGGCCTTTTAGCGCCCGGAGTCCCGAAAAGGAGAGTATAACGGATAACATTCGC
Organism: Erwinia persicina; assembly: GCF_019844095.1. NCBI lineage: Bacteria > Pseudomonadati > Pseudomonadota > Gammaproteobacteria > Enterobacterales > Erwiniaceae > Erwinia > Erwinia persicina. The sequence continues at coordinate 51,642 of NZ_CP082142.1, forward strand.
GCTGCAGGCTGGCGCGACTGTTCCCCTTATACCCAGCAGCAGGAGGACAGCGTCGTACCCGCCAGATCGGCTGGCGGGTACGACGCTATGCCGGCTTCGGCTTACAGCGTGGCTGTATCCGCCTTTGCCAGCGGACGCAGGCCGCGACCGGTCAGGGTAAAATAGGAGATCACGGTAAAGGTGGTGGTGATCAGACCCAGAATCAGGTAAGCCTGATGGAAGCCTACAGTGTCATACATTCTTCCTACCCACGCGGATAGCACCACGCCAGAAAGCTGTTTAGACAGGTTAAATCCGATCAGGAACAGGGTGGCCGATACGCGCGGATCGAAGACCGAAGAGATGTATTTAAAGGTGCCGACCAGCAGGAAAGGCAGCTCAAACATATGCAGCATTTTCAGCAGGATCACCTCAACACCGCTGCTGGCAAATGACGACCCGATAATCCTGACTGACATGATGGCTCCGGCCACAAGCAGGGCGTTTTTTGCCCCAATGCGGTTAATAATAAACGGTGCGCAGAACATGATGCAGGCGTTGAGTAATTCCCCGCCGGTAGTGACGAATCCAAAGATCTCGGTGCCCCGCTGGGGCGAAGAAAAGAATCCTTTAAAGAAGTTGGCAAACTGCTGATCGAACACGTCGTAGATACTGGCAACGCCGATAACATATAACAGGAAAGCCCAAAAGCGCGGCATTTTTAACAGTTCCAGCGCCATCGCCAGCGAGAACTCGCGCTGGTTCGCCCCCAGCTTATTCAACACCTGAGCCGTCTGGTTCGGCTGCGGACGGGAGACCACCAGCAACACCGCCAGCACCACCCCGAAACCGGAGGCTATCCAGAAAGTAATATTGGGGTTGATGCTGAACAGCAGCCCGGTGATGGAGGCGCAAATGGCCCAGCCCACGCAGCCCGACACCCTGACTTTGCCATATTCAAAGCGGTTGGTACGACTGACACGCTCGATATAGGCTTCTACTGCCCCCGCGCCGCCGGAGAAAACAAACCCAAGGTACAGCCCACCCGCCAGCGCACCGGCATAAATATTGTACTGCAGCAAGGGGCGAGAACGTAGATAAAGAACGGGGCGAATAAAATCAACAGCACGACAATGGCCCAGAGCAGATGCTTGCGCAGGCCCAGCTTGTCAGAGATCAAACCGAAAGCCACCTGGAAAACGATGGCAAATAAGGCGATAAAGGAAAATACCAGACCGGTTTCAGACTTGGTGAGGTGATTAACGTCCGAAAGCCATATTGGGAAGAAGGGAAAATAGGCCGACATGATGAAATAGTAAAAGAAGAAAAACAGCATAAAATAGATGAAGTTATGCCGTTCCTGCGTAGAAAGCTGCGTCATTTTCATAGTGTCACCTGGATTATTATTCTCTCATGGGGATGAAACGCCCCGTCCACGCTTCCTGATGTTGAATAGCGCCACTGCCTTTTCTGCCCCCCGGGGGGATGCCGGGTAGCCGGGACACCACCTTCTTCCGTGTTCCGGTCCTGCCTGCTCAGAATGTATAGCGCCATACATTTAAACTGGAGTAAAAACGATATCAGTCCGTATGAGCAATGCTTTTGACCGGTATTTTTGAGCCAAATCACGCTAATAGCTGATTATTTCCTGTAATGTCGTGCGCATGACATTTATTCTCCATTTAATACATTTTCCGACAAGAAGTGTTTATGACCAGGAAAAATAATGAATAAACGGCAGGCAACACTGGAGGATGTCGCCAAAGCGGCAGGCGTCTCCCAGCAGACGGTGTCACGGGTGCTGAATAACCCTGACATTGTCTCCGAGCGGACGTGCAACAAAGTGCTCAGCGCCATGAATACGCTGAATTATGTCCCTAACCGCTCGGCGCAGATCCTGGCAGGCAAGACCCTGCCCACGTTTGGCTTGCTCACCACCTCTCTGGCCCTGCATGCCCCGTCGCAGATAGCGTCATCCTTTAAACACCATGCGGAGAAGGTGGGGTATCAGGTGGCCATCTCGATGCTGAAAGACGGGCAGCTGAATGTACTGCAGACCGCGCTCAGTGAGTTCAGCGCGCAGAAGATCAACAGCGTAGTGATGAGCCTGCCACTGGAAAAAACCGAGGCGGAAACGCTGGCACAGGATAATCCCCACATGCAGCTGCTGTTCCTCGACGTGCCTCCCGCTGCCGGGGTCTGTCATCTCGGCTTTCTGCACAACGACGGAACAGCCAGCAGCGTCAATCTTCTGCTCAGTCTGGGTCATGAAAAATTCGGCCTGCTGGCCGGGCCGGAGAGTTCCATTTCCGCGCGGCTTCGCCTGGCCTGCTGGCGCGACGCGCTGTGCAAGGCCGGCGTCCTGGAGCGGGACGTCGAATACGGCGACTGGAGCGCCAGCAGCGGCTGGGTAAAAACCATCGAATTATTCAGCCGCCATCCTGACATCACCGCGATGCTGGTGGCCAGCGATCAGATGGCCTTAGGGGTCATCAGCGCGCTGCGGCATCTCAACCGGCGTGTCCCCCAGGATGTGTCCGTTATCGGCTATGACGATACGCCCGACAGTCAGTATTTCCATCCGGCCCTGACCACGGTCAGGCAGGACTTTGACCTTATCGGTCAACGCGCCGTTACTCATCTGTTAAACAGGATGAATTCCCCGCAGACCGTCTTTACCGACCTGCTTCCCACCACCCTGATGATCAGGGAGTCCACCGCCCAACCGGCGGTTACAGGGGCGGAGGATCCGCTGATCCGGCAGCTTAAAGCGCTGGTTCAGCAGCTTTAGCAGCCCACCGGGGATCTGACGCCCGGTACGGCAAAGGCCTTAGCGAGCATTACCTTTTCCTATCAGTGAACCTGCCTGGGCATAAACGGGCAGGGTGGGAGCCGGTTTTTTGAGATTTTACGCTGCCACTTTGGCTTAACTCATCGGGTTTGTTCTATGCTTTTTAACGTCACGTCCTTTTCCCCCCTTCCTGGAGGAGCAGCACATGAGAGCATTAACCTATCACGGACCGCATAAGGTCAGCGTCGACAACGCCCCGGACCCGGTTCTGCAGGCAGCGGATGACATCATTCTTCGCGTCACGGCAACGGCAATCTGCGGTTCAGACCTGCATCTGTACCGGGGGAAAATACCCGGCACGCATCACGGCGACATATTTGGCCATGAGTTTATGGGTGAGGTGGTGGAAGCCGGCAAAGAGGTCAGCGCGGTGGCCAAAGGCGATCGCGTGGTGATCCCGTTTGTGATCGCCTGTGGCGACTGTTTTTTCTGCCATCTGCATAAGTATGCCGCCTGCGAGAATACTAACAGCGGGAGAGGCGCCATCCTGAACCGAAAAGGCATCACGCCTCCGGCAGCCCTGTTCGGCTACAGCGATCTCTACGGGGCATTCCCGGCGGACAGGCTGAATATGTTCGGGTCCCCAAAGCCAATACCGGCCCCTTCCGGGTTCCCTCAACGCTGCCGGATGAAAAAGTCCTCTTCCTGTCGGATATCTTACCTACCGCATGGCAGGCGGTGAAGAATGCCGACATCACCCGGGGTTCCAGCGTTGCCATTTACGGTGCCGGCCCGGTAGGGTTACTCAGTGCCGCCTGCGCCCGGCACGAAGGGGCGGAACAGATCTTTATGGTCGATCATAATGATTACCGGCTGGCCTTTGCCCGTGAACGCTATGGCGTTATCCCGATTAACTTTGATGAAAATGACGATCCTGCCGCACTGATTATTGAAAACACGGCGGGCCACCGCGGTGTGGACGCCGTCATTGATGCCGTGGGCTTTGAAGCCAAAGGCAGCCTGACCGAAACCGTGCTGACCACGCTGAAAATTGAGGGAAGCAGCGGCAAGGCGCTGCGGCAGTGTATTGCTGCCGTGCGGCGCGGTGGGGTGGTCAGCGTCCCCGGCGTTTACGCTGGCTTCATCCACAGCTTTATGTTTGGTGATGCGTTTGATAAGGGCCTGACGTTTAAGATGGGGCAGACCCATGTTCACGCCTGGCTGCCGGACCTGCTCTCCCTTATCGAAAAGGGCCACCTGAAGCCTGAAGAGATTGTCACCCACCATATGCCGCTGGAAGATGCCGCGAAAGGATACGAAATTTTTGAAAAACGCGAGGAGGAGTGCCGGAAGGTGATCCTGGTGCCGGGGATGGCCGCGCGCTAACGTCCCCCGGGGGCGAGAGACCGCCCCCGCCCCTTACCTTTTACTTTTCAAAACAGAATAATACTATGTGCCATTTTGCAGAAATACCAGCGGTGCTGAAGACGATTGCCGCTGGCAAAAGGTCTGTAAAATCGTAGAGACAAAAGGAATGATTCTTCAGAGTGAAGCCTCATTAACTAATGTGAGATAGCGGGAGCCAGATATGTTTTTACCGCTAACCACACAGACAACTTTCCGCCCGCTCAGTTCTTTTGCATAACGAAGGACCGCCGCAACGGCGGGTACTCCTGAAGGCTCGACAACATGGCTATGTAGATTGAGCATTAACAGCATCGCTGCTTTAATTTCGGCTTCCGAAACGAGAAGGACACGATCGACGCGGTCGCGTATAAGTGGCCAGGTCATCGTTTCAGGTTCTATATAGCCACTGATACCTTCGGCGATTGACGACGTAATTTCCACAGGGATCGTTTCGCTAGCATCTTTCCAACGCGCAAATGTCGGGCTCGCTTCACTTTGTATTGCCCATATTTCAGCTGCAGGGTTTATGGCTTTGATGGCCGTTGCAATACCGGAGGCCAGGCCGCCGCCGCCAATGTTAACCAGAATAACGTCAGCGTCTGCCCAGTCTTCCATAATTTCCAGACCGACAGTGCCGCCCCCGGCAATCATCTTTTCATTATTGTAGGCGGAGACGAATAGTGCGCCTGACTGTTGCGCTGCGATAATGGCAGCCTGTCTCGCATCTTCAATATTTTCAAAAAACGTAACCTGAGCACCATAATTTTTCATCGCCGAGACCTTAATGGGGTCTGCTGACAGCGGCAAGAATATGGACACGGGTATGCCTGCTACCTGTCCCGCACAAGCAAGTCCTAAGCCATGGTTCCCCGCCGTCGGGGCGATGACGCCGGCACGTTGCTGGTCTGCGCTGAGACAGGCAAGAACGTTTGCGGCGCCTCTCAGCTTAAAGCTACCGGTATGTTGGAGATTTTCCATCTTGAGCCTGACCTCCGTCCCGACAAGGGCAGACAGCGCGAACGAAGGCACCAGCGGAGTTCTGCATACTGTTGTCTTAATTAGCCGGGAAGCTGCGTAAATATCTTTCAACGTGACACTGCCCATTGGCCTTAGAGTGTGGTTTGTCATAGTATGCCCGTGAAGTTATATAAGACATTAACTATATAGGTAATTGGCTATATGAACAACTCAAAGACATCCATGGCCGATATCTTTCGCGCCCTCGGTAATGAGCACCGGCTCGTGATTGTCGAATGGCTGGCCGATCCAAGGTCACATTTTCCTGAGCAGCAGGACGGCGATCTGGTTAAAGATGGCGTATGTGTCGGGTTTATCACTGAAAAAATTGGATTAAGTCAGCCCACCGTGACAGGCCATCTACAAAATCTCGCTAAAGCCGGAATTGTGACCTCGAAACGTATCAAAAACTGGGTATTCTATAAACTTGATCGCCAAAGGATGGATGAAGCAACGGCAATGCTGTCGGAATATGGGAAGCTGGCGACTCGCCGCTTATAGCGAACGATGTCTGGGCCAGCCTTCATTCTCTGCATAATATCGCCAGATATTATCGGTTCACAGCCAGCAAAGACTCAATACTTTCACCTCTGGAGATGAATGACAGGTCAGGAAAAATTTATTGCTACCAGGGTTATACTTTTGGAAGAGAAACTTATTTTGTACGCTCACTGGATGCAGCCTATACCCTGGCAGTATTATCAGACATCGAAGGTTATGATATCTATAAAAAATTCAATCAGATATGTCGTACGAAATACAGACACACAGACGTAGAGAACATTATGAAAAAAATCATTGACGACAGTTTGGTTATAAAAGCCACAATATCAGCACTTTTTAGTAGTATCGTTGGTTCATTAGTATTTTTAATGTATCTTTCTTGGGGAGATAATAGCACATCCGTATTGGGTCTTATTTTTACTTACTTTTTCATCGTCATGATGAGTATTATTGGGACCATAATGGGTTCTTTAATAATGGGTGTACCATTATTGATGATTTCAGCGCGTTTTTATCCTGATGCCACTGTAAAAGGTAGCTTATTTATAGTGTGCTCTACAATCTTCATGTGGCTGGTTGTACTGGCGTGGCCTGTAACCAAGATATTTGAAATTCATTATTCGGATGTTTTGCTTTTAAGCCCCTATGCTTTCTGTTCGGCTTTCACACTTACCTATCTGACTTACTGGAATTAATGGGCATGGCATTTTCGGGCATACTTATCCTTCCGGAGAGCCTGCTGATGTGCTCACTTACCCTCTGAACACCGGGCATCTCCTGCATCACGCCCAGCCGTGATTTTGGTATCAGGAACATCAGATTGTAAGATTCACATATTCGCGGTAATCCTGGCGGATCAGGGTAAATGTTTCCGGGTTATTACACCGTTAACGATTGCACATTATAATCAGCCGAAACTATCGCAGTGATACGTGATGCGTACGACCTGGCTGCCGATAATCAGGACAGTCCCCTGGTTAACTGGAATTGCTGATGCGCCCATCGTTACTGAAATATCTCTTTGCCTTACTGAACCGCCATCGCGGCCAGCATTCCTCTGCTTCATTGAAAGCACTGACTCAATCCATGCCTGTCATTGAGTTCAGCCCTGCCGGCATCATCCAGAAGGCCAGCCCTCTGTTTCTGGAAGCAATGGGCTATCGTGCGGAGGAAATACTGGGTCGTCATCACAGTATGTTTTGTCCTCCTTCGCTGGTTAATACACCGGAATACAGGAACTTCTGGCAGCGTCTCGCTGCTGGCGAACGTTTCAGTGATAAATACCTTCGCCTGGCCAGGGGAGGACGTCCCGTCTGGCTTGAAGCAAGCTATATCCCGGTAACCGACCGGCGGGGCAGAGTATTCAAAATCATCAAAATAGCTGCGGATATTTCAGAGAGAATGCAGTCTGCGTTGGAGCAGCAATCTGTGATTAATGCGATCAGCCGGTCAATGGCGATCATTTCATTCAGCCCAGGCGGCGTGGTACTCGATGCTAACGATAACTTTCTGAAAGCTACCGGCTATACGCGGGAACACGTGCTCGGGCAGCATCACAGGATGTTTTGTTCAGACAAACTCAGCGCAAGCGAAGCGTACCGGCAGTTCTGGGAGAGGCTCAATCAGGGAGAGTATTTTTCCGGTCAGTTTCCACGCCTCAACCGGAAGGGTGACCCCCTGTGGCTCCGCGCGACCTATAACCCGGTTTTTAACAGTAATGGCCAGCTCTATAAAATCGTCAAATTCGCTTCCGACGTGACGGAACAGGTCATACGTAATAAGAGTGAGCAGGATGCGGCCGTCCATGCCTGGAATATGGCCGTAGAGACGCGGGGAAGCGCTCAGGCTGGCGCAGCGGTGATTGATAACAGTATCCGGGTCATTAACAGGATTGCGGAAAACATGAACGTTGTCTCCGCCGACATATCACGTCTTAATAGTCAGTCGGTCAGCATTGACGGTATGGTGGAAACCATCAGAGGCTTTGCCATGCAGACTCGCCTCATTGCTCTTAATGCGGCGATAGAGGCCGCAAGGGCAGGGGCATCAGGCAGGAGCTTCGCCGTTGTTGCCTCCGAGGTGCGTACCCTTGCAGCCAGCGTCAGCGGCGCGACAGAAGAAATTGAACGGATTGTCTCCGGTAACCATCAGCTGGCCAGAGAGGTTCTCAGGGGCATAGAAGTCAGTCTTGAAAATACCGGTCAGGGTGTCACCCTGATGCGTGAGGCCGGTGAGGTGATTACCAGCATCCAGCAGAATTCTGAACGTATGGAAAATGCCGTCAGGGAAGTTGCCCGCTCGGTTGACGCTTAATATTGGGGCCGATTCAGTGCATACCGCAGCCGAAGCACAATCGTTCGGCTTCTCAGCAGGTAACGAGCCACTCACACGTTGTCTCTGGCCCAACATATGACGTATCACAGCGTATATACGCTACCCTGTGATACCGTCTGTGACCCGGTGGATCCTCTCGATGCCTCTTATGACAGTTCTCAGTGCCATCAGATATCTACAGTTCTTTAATCACTCTGGCTGGATTCCCTGCAACAACACAGTTTGGCGGCACGTTTTTCGTCACCACTGCGCCTGATGCAACAACAACATTATCGCCCAGCGTCACTCCCGGGTTAATGATTGCACGGCCGCCGATCCATACATTATGACCAATCGTAACCGGCTTACCGTACTCTGCGCCACCGATGCGTGCCCCGGCGTCGAGAGGATGAGTGGCTGTATAGATATGTACGCCGGGCGCAAGCATGCAGTTATCCCCAATACGCACTTCACAAACATCCAGGATCACACAGTCAAAATTGGCATAGAAATTCTTGCCCAGATAAATATTATATCCATAATCGCAGCGGAAAGTTGGCTCCACATAGGCCTTACTAAGGCCGCCTAACAGCTCAGTTAATAATTTCTGACGCAGATCTGTCTCATCTGGCGATGAATGATTGTAAAGGTGTAGCAGATTTCTTGCTTGTTTCCGTTCGCTACGCAATAACGCATCTCCGGCATCATAAAGGTCGCCAGCGATCATTTTCCGCTTTTCTTCACTCATCGTCATCTGATGCTATCCTTTTAATAAAATCCATTAGTTCCCGGTGTTACTACGTGCAATTATGACCATCTCAGCTCTGTATCATGCGGCTTTGCAACCTAAGCTTTGGTTAAACCGCAATAAATAGCCATCTGGATCAAGGATCAAGAAATTAAGCTGACCATGCAAACGATTATGGTCGCGATACCAGCGTTCCTCGACAGGTTTATGCAAAGGGTGACCGGCATCTTCAATTGCCGCCGCGAGTAGCGCGCAGTCAGGACACACAATTGACAGGTTCAACCCTCTGCCAAAGGGACGCTCCAGAGGACCTACCCGCCAGGGCGACTCATCCGGATAGTCTTCCTCAAGCATCAGTTGACTACCATAATAGGAAAGAAATGCGAACTTGTCTTCTGGCCTGTCATACTCAATTTTGAACCCCAGAATATCGTGATAAAACTGCAAACTCTGTTGCAGATCAGAGACGATCAATTCAGGAATCAGCGCATTCATTTTCAGCATGACATGCTCCTGTTGATTTCAAAGGTATAAAATTATAAAGACGGCATGCTAACCACGTAGCATGAGGCTATGCAAGCAAATATGAAAGCGCCTGTTTTCGTTCTACTGACCCCCTTATATTAATGTAAACAGGGGGTTAATATCATTACTGCATTATGATATGTGCGGCCCTTATAGGTACGCACAACGTTAATTATGTTAAATTGCATATCAGATCAGGTACCCGGCTGTGGGCTGTGCTCACGGGTACCTTGCCTTCCTCTCTTTGCCACCGTCCTTCAATCCCTTCTTTGCTTATAGCCATGCAGGATGTGGTGCCTGTGAACTCATCCTTAAAATAGGCCGGTCAGGCATGGGGTCGACTCCGCCTCCGGGATTGTTGGTAAAGCCGCATGCGCCGTGCACGGTGATTCTCTTACGTGCATGGCGCGATGAAGAGCCATAAGAGACTACGCACTTGCCCCCTGGAGATTAGATATATTCACTCGGTTCGGCCGGACCTGGGTTCATAATCCAGTCGAAGGTCAAACTTCCTGTAAGACCCAATCTGGTTAAGGCCATGAGACGGTTATAATGCCCGACCCCTGGTAGCTCCCGGGTTGAGCTGTGGAGGATTTGAGTTTGGACAGGATCGCCACTGGGTGAGGGTAGTTACCGGCGGTTAAGTCCAACGTCGTTACTCCCTCTGCCTCTATATATAATCCGGAATCGATTTTGTCCGACCCGGAGCGTAGTTTCACATCACTCGTTGTCGATAGAGTAACCGTCGACGTGCCAGAGCAACTCACGGTCCAGATGTCATGCACTTTACTCGATATACCGGTTGTTTTTTGGTCAGGATGAGTCAGCACTGAAGGCCCGGTTACACTGCAATGAACGGTCTGAGGAGGTGTGGTGTTGGAGCAACTCGAATCGCGATATCCCCAGCGCCCCCCGCCATTTCCTGTGATTTCTAGGGATACAAACAGATCGCAGCGGCCCGCAGCAATCTCCGGTCCGTTGTAATACAATTCCAGTCGGATCGGTGCTCGTTCGATATTAACTTTTGCCGCATTGAATATCGCGGACTCGGTGGGCGTTTCGACTTCGCCAGAGGCGTAGACCTGGCTGACAAACACACCTCCGCATGTATATTCGCGCCTGTCGATACTCCGACTGCAGGGAAAATCCAGGGTACGGTATGCGGCTTCAACTCCCGAATTGATGGCCGACGGCCGGGTAGTTGAAATTACAACCTGTATACGCATTGTGTCCGGATAGGGTTGCCACGCACTGTACCGCGTGAATTGAAAATTGGAGAGCTTGAGGGGAGGCCATTCATCAATCGGTCGTGAGAGATCGACCTGTGGCGAATAGGAGAATGCGTGGGAAGGGATGGCAGTAAGTTGGAACAATAGAATTAGTGCGATAGAGTTAACGATGCGCATAGACGCCCTCGGGTATTGGTTGTTTTTCCAGAGAAGCGAATTAGCGCCGCAGCATCCCTTTCGCCCATATGTTCCACCGTGCCTCATACGCCTGCACCCGTTCGTCGATGGCTGTCTGTGATAGCCCCGCCTTCGGGCTTGCTCGTAAAGCCGCATGCGTTGTGCACGATGATTTTCTAACGCGCGTGGCGCGATGGAGGTCCCCGTGGGGGTGAACCACAGGCCCAGCCAGTCAAATCCATGTTCATTCCTTCCCAATTGGGTTTTATCCGGGTGCGTTGCAAAACCACTCAGATTAAAAAATTCATGCATACGCTTTACACTGTGCCGCAGTTGCCAACGCGTACGGGCAAGCAACAAAAATAAGCATTTAACCCGTCGCTTTCAGTCTTATTCATATTCCAGACTAAAGGTGGCAATGGCGCTGAACGGTCCGTGTTCAATGCTGCGTTTGGCAATCGCCTCCGGTTCACCCTGCACATAGGCCTGTACCGTCAGCGTGTTGCTGCCCCCGTCCAGCCGGTAGCCTGGCCCGATTTTATTGAGCGGCAATTTCTGCCCCGCCGGAGTTTCCATACCGATGGCAATACCGGAAGCCTGGCTGCCGCCGTCAATCGCCAGCAGCCCCTTAAGGCTCGGGTTTTCCGTGCCGCTAAAGGTCACCTTTACCGTTTTGCCCAGGCTGAGATCGCACTCCGTCAACCGGATAGCAAACGCCTGGCCACGAGTGCGTTGGTTGGCGTACAGGTATTTGTCGATCACCGTGCCAAATTCCAACTTCACACTCTCATCACCCGGCGCGATCACACAGGGTTCCGCCACCAGTGCACCATGCAGGCGGACATTGTCGGCCTGCACCGCGCCGCTAACTGCCATCAGCAAGGCGATCGGTACCGTATAAATCAGTACTTTCATTGATAGACCGCCTTTAAGGTCGCGGTGGCTTCAAACGGCCCCTCGGTTAACGTTGCCCCCGGCCGCTTTACCGGCACGGCCTCAAGCTGCGGTGGGTTGGTCAGGCTGATGGGGATCGGTTTATTCAGCTCAAAGGGCACGCCGTTTTGCTTAATCTGGATAGCCAGATCGTTAACGCCGGTCACGACTACCGCCGCCCGGTCGTAATCCGCCGGGGTGCCGACGATTTCCAGCGTCATCGCGAAAGCATTGGCGTCAGGATCGCAGCTGATCCGGTAATTCATTGGCCGCAGGTATTGCACTCCATCCACTTTTTTCACCCCCACCCGGTCACCAAAATCGACATCGACCTCGCTGCCATTGCTGCTGATGGTGCAGGCGGGCGGCTCAACCAGGGTACCGTAGAGCCACATATTTTCCGCAGCCAGCCCTGCCGGGCTCAGCATGCTGCCAATCAGCAGCACGAGAGCACGTGAATAGCGCTTCATCGATATTCCACCTTCATCGTGGCACCGGCAGAAAATGGCCCACCGGTCAGGCTGGCGCCTGGGCGTTTAACCGGCACCGCCTCAAGCTTTGGCCAATCCGGATAGGTAAAATTCAGCCAGGTGTTGATCGGCATACGGTTACCGTTATTAAGCAAGGCAATGCCAAGGTCGGTTTTTGCCGTGCCCAGGACGTCACCATCAAACGCCGCGCCATTGCCGTCTATCAACATCCTCACCGCATTTGACGTACCGCCCGGGCACTGCACCGAGTAGACGATCGGCATCTTTTTATAATCCCCCCTACGCGGGTCGTCATCACGCCGTTACCGAACTTCACTTCGATCAGATCGTTGTGGTTGATCTCGCACGGCGTTGCCACCACCGTCACGTTGACCGTTACCGTGGAGGAATTCTCCATCGCCTGGGATCCCGTGCCCCAACAGGCCATTGCCAGGCCTAGTGCATACAGCGCCGGTCTCCGACCGCATAACATTCCCGTGTCCATGGCACCCGCCTTAGTCATAGTTAAGCCTGAAGTCTACATGGGCCGAATACGCACCCGCCTGTAGCGGTGCACGCGTGCGTTCCGGTGTCACAACGTAGTCCAGCGAGTCTTGGCCTGCGGCCAGCAGCAAAGGTGCCCCACGGCTACCCAGGCGAATATCCCGGCCGAGCGAGTCTTGCATACGTAACGCCACCCCGGAGGCCCCACGCACGCTTATTAGCTCCGGGTTGTTCGCATCCGCCGGGGCAACAAAACTGACAGACACGGCAGGCTGTTGGAGGCTCCACAACAGATTTGCGTTACGGTCATCACGGTTGTTCGCCGGGCTGCGCAGGCAGTCCCGCAGACGCAGCCTGACGGTTACCGGCGTGCCCTGTGCGCCAATTTTCGCCATGCGCCCAGTACCGGTTTCCCCAGCCACACATCCTGGTAAGCCGAGGCCATTTCCAACCGGCAAGCGCTCTCGGTCAGCGCACCGTGCACACGCAACACGCCATTGGCACCCTCAACATTCCCGTTATCCGCAGCGCGGGCTTCCGGTAGCAGTGCCATCATGCTGCCTAATACCATCAACACCGCTGCAGCCTGCTGTGCAGGGCAAGACCAGCCACCCTTCCCTTGTCTTCGTTGTTGCATGTTCCGCTCCCTGTGTTACACCAGTCATCAGCTTTGTTTGACCGGCCTGGCCTTGCAGTCGGTCCCACCACAACTGAACTGCAACCGCGGGCGGCCGCCGTAGTCGTTAACGTAAGTCAACACCGGCGCATTACCCAAAATGGATACGCCAAGATTCAACATCGCTTTATCTTGTGGCGGCACCATCAGCGGTTCAAACCCCTTAGCGCCAGCTCCGCCTTGCTTGCTGCTGGCCTCGACAATCGTCACGTAATATGGCGTCGGGTTATTGACCTGATACTTGTCACCCTGCCTGGTCAGCGTCAGCTGTTCCTGCCACGGAGCCGCACCTTCGGTATTGCTCAGCGCTTTGGGCCGGTAAAACAGCTTGATGCGCGTTTGCAACGCCAGTTGCAGCGTGTTGGGCTTTTCGCTCTTTGGCGGGATCTCGCGCAGGTTGAAATAAAACAGCGTCTCGCGATCCTGGGCCAAAAGGTTAGCGGCAGGTAAGGCCTGCACCTTGATCTGGCTTTTTGCACCTGGCTCCAGGCGCTGCAAAGGCGGCAACACCGTCAGCGGCGTGGTAATTTTATTGCCCTGCGCATCTTCCACCCAGCCCTGAGCCAGATAGGGCAGTTGTTTGTTCTCGTTGCTGATACTCAGGCTGACCGATTTGTCAGCACCGTTAAACACTACGCGAGTGCGATCCAGCGCAATCGCCGCCTGAGCCTGCTGCATGCACAACACACTTATCAGCAGACCGCCCGTTAGGGATAAGAAAGGTTTATTCATAGAGTTCATCGTTAATTACTCGCTATCTGATTTCTTTAAATTCAGTAAAAATTGGCGGGAGAAAGATGAAGCTATTTCACCCTGCCACAGTGGCTAAAAACTCTCTTACTGTCGTATACATCACTCACTCTGCCTCTGCAGTTACCGGCAGTAGCCGACATGGCAACAGGAGGTCTGTGGTATCGGAGTGCGGTATTTGCGCCGGCAGCTTAAGCGCACATCGCGCCTGCCCGTTCCAGTGTACGGTCATTGCTTCTCCCGGATTAATCCCGCTCAGGTAAACGCTGCCGCCGTCGTTAACGATACCCACGTCCTGCTTTTTGTGGTTTTGCACTGTGGCACCAAACGGTGGCGTAGAACCATCAGCCAGGCGGAGCACCGCCATCGCTTTCTCACCGGCTATCACCTCAAACCTGCGGTAGCCAATGGCACCTTCGGTCAAGGTCGCCTGCACCACGGAGCGCGTCGCCTCAGCGTTTTCAGGCAGTTTATTCAGATCGATGCTGACCTTGTTGCGGTAGTAACTGTTCACGTCGGTGATTACCGCTTTACCGAAGCCGTTGGTACGTGTCACGGCACCATAACCGCCGATCGGAATATCCGCTACGCCGTCGGTATCCAGCAGTATGCGCGTGCCGCCAATCATCCCAGCTCTGTGCAGCGCGGCGCCTTGAAGGGTGGCCGTTGCCCCCCCTGTAACGATAACCCCGCCGATGAGTAACGCCCTTCCTGGTAACTGGCGTTGGCGTTCACCTGCGCCATATCGCCCTGATGGGTGTAATAACCGCTCGCCGTACCGCCGCTGCGGGTGATACCGCTGGTCAGATGATAACTGTCACCATTTTCAAGTCGGTCGTAATAACCCACCTGATGAGTGTTGTCGCTGCGATCATAGCTACTGCTGTAGCTGAACGATTTGCTGCCACCCAAAGGTACCGACAGCGAGAGGTACATGCCGTCATCGTTGGTGCCGTTATACTTATTGCGGTACCCCGTCAACGACAGGCTCAGGTTTCTGTACTGACCGATGTCGAAATTGCGCGACAATGTCAGGGTATAGCGATCGTTGGCAGCACTGTTCCAGTAAGTCTGGTGGTTATAGTTCAGGTAGGCGCTTAATCCGAGATCGCGGAAGTGCTGGCTGAAACTGATGGTGTACATCTCTTTGCTGCTCTGGTTGCGGGTGCCATAGGTCAGCGCATCCAGGTACTCGCTCATCGACATGTAGTCACGTTCAGAGAAGCGGTAACCGGCAAAAGTCACCTGACTGTCATACTCGTCGAAGTTTTTCGAATAGCTCAACCGGTAAGAGCCGCCGGTCAAGGTGCTATCCTCCCACTGTGGCAAGCTGACACGCGACTGGGTCACGTCAAACGACAGTGCGCCGAACATCATCAGGTCACGCCCCACACCCACCGCCAGCGCGTTATAATCCCCGCCCGCCAAGGCGCCACCGTACAGCGACCACCCGTTGCTAACCCCCCAGGAAAACTCCCCGGTGGCAAACAGGGCTCCGTTAATGTTGTGCTTCCAGTCAGAAGGTCGACCACTCGCGATTTTGTAACGCACGGTCCCCGGCCGTGTAAGGTACGGAATGCTGGCGGTATCGATGCGGAATTCTTGTACGCTACCGTCCTGCTCTTCGATCCGCACATCCAGTTGCCCGGAGACAGCGTCATTGATGTCCTGTATGCGAAACGGGCCCGAGGCGACCTGAGTCTCATACAGCACACGCCCCTGCTGGCTGATCACTACCTTGGCATTAGTGCGCGCCACCCCGGTCACCTCTGGCGCGTAGCCACGCAGGTTCGGCGGCAGCATGCTGTCATCACTGACCAGGCTGGCACCGGTGAAGCGGAAGCTATCAAAGATGTCGGAATACAGGTAATCCTCTCCGACCGACAGCTTCGCCCCCAGACGGGAAATAGCCCGGTAAGCGTAAAAGCGGCTCCAGTCCCAGTTCTGACGCGTCCCTTCAGCGCTGCCGTTTTGATGATCCAGGCGAGTTTGCCAGTCCGCACGCAGCCGCCAGGAACTCAGATTGGCGCCAACCGTGCCGTTGCCACTGACGTTGTAGCTCTGCTGGCCACGTTGCTGCTGGCGCTGGGTCTGTGCATTCACGTAATAATCCAGCAGCAGGCCCGGCACACCCTCATCCCAGCGTGAAGGCGGATCCCAGTTGTCTGCCGCATATTCCAGATAAGCCTGCGGCAGGTTTACGGTGAGGCTGGCGCTGCCCAGATCGGCACGCGCCGACATTCCCTGCAGACTATCCAGAGTCAGGCACTCACCCTGATGCCACCAGGTCAGTTTTTCTTTCATATCCGGCTTTAAGCCGAACTGTTCGACCATTGCAGGGCTGATACAGGCTGCACTGTCTTTGGCATCGCTCTCTGCGGGATAAAAAATTACGGATTGCTCAGGCAACTCCTGCCTGTTAATTCGTACCAGCATCATGTAACTGCCCGGCATGATATAGCCGCCGCGAGAGAACTGTCCCAAATCAATATTCTCTCGATCTTTTAAATCAAGCACATCGGTATTAAACTGCACCTCTTCCGCACTGGCATCCCACACGAAGAACCCCAGTGCACAGGCAATATAAAAACCCAAAGCACGGGGGCGAAAGGGTAATAAATTCCATTTAGGCATTATCATGCTAATAAGTCCCTTTTTATTCTTATGCCAGCACTATCAATGAAAAACCCATGCACCGGAAAAATAGCAGACACACCGATTTAATCGGTCTCTGCTCTTAAACTCCGAACCAGCAAGAACCGATCAGTAATAATCCATTTTAAATCTGATCGTTGAGGTATATTCCCCACTCCGTAATGTCTGTTGATTACTGACCAATCGCAGAAAGTAATTAAGCTCTCTATCGCTCACGACAACATCAGGCAAAGGTGTTGGATTCCCAGGCATGATTATATTGCCGTGACGGTCAGTAAGTTGCAGGGCTATACCTTCAGCTTGCCCATCGACACCGAATAATCCATTATCCACCCGGCCATCAAATGTCACCTGAAAACGTTGCCATTGTGTTAAATTATCGTCAACTCTGTTCAAAACACAGTTAACTAACCGAATAGTAAATGGAAGAGTCAGCCCTTGTCCGTCACGTATTATTTTGGTTAATGGCATCACGGAAATATCAATAGTTTGATCGCGGCTGTCTGTATCAATAGCGCAGGCTGTTTCTATAACAGCGCCTTGCATGTTGACCCGCCCCCAACTCGCCACCGCCTGGCTAGTTGGCAAAGGTAAAAGTATCAACAGGCAAAGCGTCGAATAAGGAATCATTAGATGTTTCATTGCTGACAAACCTTCCGTAGACAATACTCAAAAGAATGCATGCGGGATACACCCGCATGCATAATTAATTATGTCATTGGGACGGATTATTTGTAGTTCAGAATGAAATTGGCCACGCTCTGGAATTTACCAGGAATGATAGTCTCAGCCTCGCCACCGTCACCTTTCAGATAAGCACTGAAGGAAAGTGTGGTTTCAGTAGAGCCGGCACTAATAGTATTTTCAGTCGTTGGCTGGCCCAGCTTTATCACATTGTTGCTGCCGTCGGTAATAGCAATACTGGCACCTTTAGCGTCGCCGGTCATACCCAGCAAGCCATCTTTACCTGGGGCACCATCAAAGGTCGTTGTTACCAACTTGGCCGTTTCCAGGCTGCATTTTTCCAGGTGGATGTCAAAAGGTTTAGGCTCGGAATTACCACCTTTAAGCAGCGAAACGTTAGAAACTGCACCAAGATCTACCGTCTGGTCCACAGAATTTGGATCAATTGAACAAGGAGCATCGATAATAGAACCAGTAAATGTTACTTTACCGTGGCCCTGATCGGCAGCCTGTGCGCCAGAAATGGTACCGAACGCTAATACTGCTGCCATCATAATTTTATTCAATTTCATTTTTTGCTTCGTCCTTAATAAAAAAGTTTATCCTATTTTCTTTTCGTCGCGGCAGTTTAATGCGATATCACACCCTGAGAGGCATAGCGGGTCGTCACCTATTTGCAACGTACCCACTGCCTAACTCCATGAACAGGGCTTCGGCGACTGAATAAATGCTACACAAAAAAATAAAAAAAAGATAAATAATCCAATTAATCGCTCAAAATTAGCATTTAAAACCAAATTAACAAAAATCATGGCAAATGCAGAGCATTAAAACCCAGGTTTTTCTAAAGCATCAACAAGTTATATAGCGATAATTTTTATAAGTTTTTTGCTTAAAAATAATTACTAACTTTAAGGTTGACGAGGAGCGTCTAAAACCTCTAAATTCCGGGCACCAAAAAAAACAAGACTATTCTTATTGTGCAGTAAACAAAAAATTCGAGCTAAGGGACAAGTGAGACACCCATGAAATACATTATAAATTTAACAATAATTTTCGATCCCAAAGGCAGAGAGTTGGTACTGAAAAACGACAGTCAGTTATCATTGGGTTTATCGAAGCCCGCAACTCGCCTGTTAAATGAACTGGTTAACAACAGCAACATTGATTTATCCCGCGACCAGTTGATCAAGCGTGTATGGGAGGATTACGGGTTTTCGCCCTCTAATGCCACTCTGAATAATCACATTAGTGAA
Organism: Erwinia persicina; assembly: GCF_019844095.1. Classification (NCBI taxonomy): domain Bacteria; kingdom Pseudomonadati; phylum Pseudomonadota; class Gammaproteobacteria; order Enterobacterales; family Erwiniaceae; genus Erwinia; species Erwinia persicina. The sequence goes on from NZ_CP082142.1 coordinate 70,260, forward strand.
TTAAGAAAAGCCTTCGAGAGTTTAGGGGCCAACAAGGACATTATCATCACCCTGCCGCGTCTTGGGTTCAGGCTGCAAGCGGAAATCTATCCTATTGTTTTAACAGCATCTAACGTTAACAATCCGGTCGTGCAGACAGAAAATACTCCCCTGTTAAAAGAAGATGCAGCCATGGTGATAGACGCCAGTACTGTAGAATCGTCAACAGATAACGGAAAGAAAATCAGGGGAAAAAACGCACTTTTGATAATCGGTTTGATAGCTGTCGTTACCGTTGCAGGCCTGACACTAGCTAACTTTTTCAAGAAGGAGGCAAGACCATCCAGCGCCATACAGAACAAATGCAACATTTATAATGTTGATGGTAGTCTTCCATCTTCCGGGTTGGCCCTAAAAGCAAGGAAAATGATAATTGCTGAAGGTATAGATTGCTCCCAGGAGGAGACTGATGTTTACTATGCGGAGACTCGTCCTGACAATGAATTCCTTAGGGTTTTCTTTATGGCAGTTTGTGTTAAAAGTGACGATGACAGCTATAATAATTGCATCAACTATAAAATAATTAAGTGATACTTCATGAAAAGAACAATTTTTATAATGTCATTTTCCATTGTGATTATCACTTTAATAATCCTGACATTCCATAGCTATCTAAACAGGGGGAACTTTCGTTGTGATACTCAAGTGAAATCCAGGATCGCTATCGAGGGTCAAGAAGAATTATACCTCAACCTGCATATAGACATCGTTTTTGCCACGCCTGAAAAAGGCGCAATTAAGTTAATAGGGACACTTAAAGGAACGAATCTTGATTATAAAATATCCAGAAACTTGTCACTTAAAGTGAATGAGTCTAAATTAAGCTTTATGAAGAGGGTGACTATAGTAAAACAAACCATTCACCCCATAGATAACGTCCCTGAGGAATTCTGGCAGCGTTACATTACACCAGAAAGAAACGGTGTCGAATTTTATGTTGAAATAAAGGAACCTAAAACAAACACATTTATTTTTAAAGGATTATCCAACCCCTATTTTGTTTGTAACCGATACGGTGATTAGCAATAAAAACCCGCTAAAGAAAAAACAACAGCCTGGCAAAAAAAAGCAAATGTAAATAAATGCAATTATTTTGATTTATTTTTAATCAATCAAATAATATCAGTCGGGATATTTACTCTGCTTAAGACCGGATTTTATGTATCAGAGTGCGGTGCCAGAATCATATCAAACAGAAGAAGGCGCGTTCAGCCATCCACTGACCTCCGGCTTCAGCAGAACAGACGAAATGCATCCCTCACACTGATATTGAACGCAAATAAAAAACGCCTACCGAGATCACCATTCTCAACAAATACCATGATATCCCTGATCAATGATTACAATCCTTGCATATAAGGTTTAATTTTCATCTTAACTACTTTTTCGTCTGGCATGGAATATTATTCTTAACCACAAAAGTCCCCTGCCTGTCATAAAGATAAACAATCATCAGCTGGCACCTCAACTACTCACTCTCCATAAACATGAAGTGTTGGTTTACCTCCTATACGATAAGTGCGCTCAGGCGTTCCGTGATGAGAAAGTTAAATTACACACGTATTAGTGAATTGTTCTGCTGGATGTTGCAAGGTTGTTTATCTAAAGTTTGGCCGTGCGCGGCCGATACCGATCCTAGCCTGGCCCCGCTTTACGGCCGTTGAATCTGGAATGTGAAACTGAATATGAGCGGGACTTTCTGTAGCGACGAAGCAAAACGCCTGGCGGCGCTTGAGATGCTCAAGGCCGATGATGCGGATCGCGATGACATTCTTCAAAAATTTACCCTGCTGGCCAGCGAACTGCTGGGCATTCCCGGCAGCTTTGTCTCGGTTCTTGATGATGAGAACCAGTTTATTAAAGCATCCTGTAATTTTGACCTGAAACAAACGTCGCTGCAGCATGCTTTTTGCCGTCATACGCTGGCGCTGGGCAAAGTGCTGGTGTGCCACGACACCCATCTTGATAGCCGTTTCAGCCAGCATCCGCTGACCCTGGGTGAACCCTTTATCCGCTTTTACGTGGGGGCCCCGTTGCGCAACCGCGACGGCATCACCATCGGCACCCTGTGCGTCACCGATATTAAGCCGCAGGCGTTTTCTGCAGAACAGATCCGCCTGCTGGAGCTGCTGGCCAGCCTGGTCATTGGTTATCTGGATGCCTGGTATATTGCCGGCTATCAGGATGTGGTAACCCGTCTGCCAAACCGTCAGCGCCTGATGAAAGATATTGAACTGCTGCAGCAGGCCGGCAACAACGAACCTCATCATCTGACGCTGATCGACTGCATTGATATGCCGCGCGCCTATGAGATTGCCCGATCGGTTGGTATGAACGCCGTGGAAACACTGCTGAGGGAGCTGACCGCTATTCTGCGCACCCGCCTCAGGCTGCAGAGTGATGACGTTCTGTATACCGTTGCGGTCGGTCGCTTTGCCCTCCTGAGCAACAGCCAGCAACGGGCGGGCGGGCGCGAACTGAGTCAGCAACTGGGAGAGATACGCGCCCATCTGTTCGACAACATTACCATTGATGCGAAACCGCATGTTGGTGAGGTGAACTTTGTACCCACCGACTTGGAGGTGCCTGAGGTACTGCGCCGTGCGGTCAGCGCGCTGCACGAAGCCATCAGCCTGAAGCAGAGTTATATGGCTTATAATGCCGACAGCGATGGCCGCAGAAGTCAGCATTTCCGGCTGCTGCACGACCTGGCCGCGGCGGTTCGCGGCGCACCGGGCCTGTATCTGGTTTATCAGCCGCAGATGTCTCTGCGCCTGGGCAAGCCGGTCGGGCTGGAAACACTGCTGCGCTGGGATCATCCCGTGTACGGTAACATTCCCCCCGATGAATTTATCCCGCTGGCGGCACAAACCAGCCTGATGGAGGAACTGACGGAATGGGTGATTGACCATACCATCGCGCAGCTCAGCCTGTGGCGCAGCAAGGGACTGAATCTGCCGGTCTCAGTCAATATGTGCGTCAGTGATTTTTCGCGTGTGGATTTTGCCGATAAGCTGGAAGCCAGAATACGCAGTGCCGGACTAAAACCGGACGATCTGTGCATAGAGTGTCTGGAGAACGAGCAGGTACTGGAAAATGCCGATGCCCGGCGCGGACTGAGTAAACTGAAGCTGCGTGGATTCCGCATTGCGCTGGATGATTTTGGCTCCGGTTACAGCAATATTAATACCCTGTGCCGCATTCCGGTGGATGTGATCAAGCTTGACCGCTCACTGATCCAGCCGCTCTCCCACGACCCGGCCAGCGAAGTGATCGCCCGCCATATCATCACCATGCTGAAAGAACTGCATTACGTGGTGCTGGCCGAAGGGGTGGAAGATCAAAAAACCCTGGCCTCACTACAGCGTCTGGGCTGTGATGAAATCCAGGGTTTTTATTATTCACGACCACTTATTCCGGAAAGTGTGGAGCGCTGGCTCCGTTCACACTATCCCCTGGCCTGAGGGTCAGGACTCCACCCATACCGTCTGCGCATTGGTGAACTCGCGCAGGCCGAAGTGTGACAGTTCGCGGCCAAAGCCACTTTTTTTCACGCCACCAATCGGCACGCGCGGATCGGAGAAACTTGGGGAGTTGATAAACACGCCGCCAGTTTCAATCTGTGACGCCAGACGCTGCGCCCTGTCCAGATCGCGGCTCCACAGGCTGCCGCCGAGGCCAAACTCGGAGTCATTGGCCATTGCCACCGCGTGAGCGGCATCGTCCGCCACAATCAGTGAGGCCACCGGGCCGAACAGCTCCTGGTCGAAGCTGGTCATACCGGGCTTAACGTCGCTCAGCACCGTAGGCGCATAGTAATTACCCTCACCCGGCAGAGCATGGCCGCCCACCAGCAGCGTGGCCCCCTCTTTCAGGGTGGCCTGCACCTGCGCGTCCAGTTCGTCACGCAGATCGTAGCGGGCCATCGGACCAATCCAGGTCCCCGGTTCGCGTGGATCGCCGATTTTCATCGCTTTCACCGCGCTGACAAATTTCTCGCTGAACTGTTCAAAGACGGCGGCCTCCACAATGATACGTTTGGCAGAAATGCAGAGCTGACCGTTATTCATAAACCGTCCGGCGATCGCCCCCTTCACGGCGGCATCAATATCCGCATCGGCCAGGACGATAAAGGCATCCGAACCGCCCAACTCCAGCACGCATTTCTTAATGGCGGCACCGGCCAGGGCAGCAATGGCTCCACCGGCACGCACGCTGCCGGTCACGGTTACAGCCGCAATACGTTTATCATTAATCGCCTGCGCCACACCGTCATTATCAGCATTAACCACCGCAAACAGGCCCTCAGGCACGCCCGCCGCCGTCAGGATCTGCTGCAATAACAGCGCGCAGCCCATCACGTTCGGCGCAGGCTTCAGCAGATAGCTGTTCCCCGCCAGTATGATGGGAACGGCACCGCGCAGCACCTGCCACACCGGAAAATTCCACGGCATCACCGACAGCACCGGCCCCAGCGGCAGGTAATCGACAAAGGCCTTATCGCCCTCCACCCGCGTCGGTTCACGCTCGAGGAAAGCCGGGCCGTGCTCGCCGTACCATTCGCACAATCTGGCGCTTTTCTCGACTTCCGCCAGCCCCTGATCCACGGGTTTTCCCATCTCGCGGGTCATCATCTCCGCCAGGGGCTGCGCCTGCTGACGCAAGCCACCGGCGATGTTCTGCAGCAACCTGACACGATCAGTGATGGCGCTGTGCCGCCATGTCCGGAAGGCCGTGTAGGTTAAGGCCAGCGCCTCATCCAACTCTGTTCCGCTGGCGAAAGGATAGCGGGCAACGACCTCACCTGTGGTGGGGTTACGTGAAATGGCTACCGCTGAAGAAATATGAGTCATGATGGCTCCCTTAAGTGATTCACAATGGGTCCATCCTAGTCTTGTAGTGCATTCTTTAAAAATGAATAATAAAGAAAATAATTTACTCAATAAGAGAATGCTATGGATCTGACCCAGCTGGAAGTTTTTCGCGCCGTCGCAGAAGAAGGCAGCGTGACGGCAGCGGCGGACAAATTACATCGCGTACCGTCCAATATCTCTACCCGGCTGAAACAGCTGGAGGAAGAGCTGGGCTGCGTGCTGTTTCGTCGCGAGAAACTGCGACTGCACATGACCGACAGCGGCAGAACGTTTCTCGATTACACCCGGCGCATTCTGGCGCTCACCGCCGAGGCGAAACAGAGCGTTTCCGGGCAGCAGCCGGGCGGAATTTTCACCTTAGGGGCGATTGAGAGTTTTGCGGCCGTCCGTCTGCCGCCGCTGATTGCACGCTACCACCAGAGCTGGCCACAGGTGGAACTCGATCTGACCACCGGCCCCTCCGGGGATATGATCGACGGTGTTCTCGGCGGGCACTACAGCGCCGCGTTTATCGACGGCCCGCCAAAGCATCCGCAGCTGGAGGGTGTCCCGGTCGTTGACGAAGAGATGGTGCTGATTTCGGCACTCAACCATCCCCCGGTTCCCGACGCCACCAGCATCTCCGGCGCGACCATCTATGCATTTCGCGCTAACTGCTCCTATCGCCGGCTGTTTGAAAACTGGTTCTCACGCGAGAATGCGGCCCCGGGCAAAATTTTTGAGATGGAGTCGTATCACGGCATCCTGGCCTGCGTCAGCGCCGGTGCCGGGTTAGCGCTGATCCCCCGCAGCATGCTGGACAATATGCCGGGACGCGACAACGTTCACGCCTGGCCGCTGAGTGAAGGTATGGGGCAGATTGCTATCTGGCTGGTGTGGCGCAAAGGGATGCGTTCGAATAATTTGCAGGCGATGGCTCGCCTGCTGCAGGAGGCGGGCTGAGGTCTCAGTTCCCGAAGCGAGGCAGAGAATGAAAACGCCGTTTAAAATAGATCAGCCCGCCCCCCTCTTCTTCCAGCCAGATTGCCCGCACCGACACCAGGTAGATTTGATGTGTTCCCAGACTCTGCACCTGGCTGATTTCACCCTCCAGGCTGGCCAGCGCGTCGCCCAGCAGCGGCTGACCATATTCCCCCTGCCGCCAGCCGTCCAGCAAAAAGCGATCCGCCATGGCCAGCCCGGTCATGCCGGCAAAGTGGCGCGCCATCACCTCCTGGTGGTGATTGAGCACATTGATACACATCCGTCCGTTGTGCTGAAACACCGCATTCATGGCATTGCTGCGGTTAATGCAAACCAGCAAGGTCGGCGGCGTATCGGTCACCGGACACACGGCGGTAGCGGTAAGACCACAGCGCCCGGCCTCCCCCTGCGTGGTCACGATACAGACCGCGGCCGGAAGACGGGCCATGGCATCGCGAAACGGTAAACGCTGTAAGCTGTCATCAGACATCACTGACGCCCCCGTTCATCAGACGATCCAGCTGGCAGATATCGTCATTATTATGCAGATGCGGTTTTTTCCAGCCGTGGCGGTCATAATCTGCCAGACAGCGGTCAACCATCTCCATCATGCCGTCCATCGCACCGGAGTGACGCGCATCACGCAGGCACTGCATACGCACTTCGTCCTGGCTGCCCGCATAATTGATTTCATAAAGCTCATGGCGCCCCCCGAACTCGCTGCCGCTGGCATCCCACATCAGTTTCATAATTTTGATGCGCTGCTCGTGATCCATTCCGTTAGACCCCCTCACGAAGCGGGCAAGGTAGCGGTCGATTTCCGGGTTCTGCAGATCGCGTACGCTGGAAGGCAGATAAATCAGCCCGCTGGCCACGTTGCACTCGATAATATGCTTGATCTTTGCCCAGGCCATCGGAGCCATGACCCGGTAGGTATTCATCGCCTGTGCATCCGGCAGATATGCCCCGTTAACCCAGGGTCTGGCCTCCGCTGACATCGCATCGCTCAGCGACCAGAACAGATTGCGCCAGGCCACCACTTCCCCCAGCGCCGCCTGTACGCCGCGAAATTCTATGGTGCCGGTGCATTCCAGGCTTTTGTGCAGCAGCGCAGTCATAAAATCCAGCTTCACCGCCAGCCTGACGCAGGCCTGCATCGGGTAAAGTCTGACAAAACCGCCCTCTGCATACCAGCGTCGGCAGCGGTCGAAATCGCGATAGATCAACACGTTTTCCCAGGGGATCAACACCTTGTCCATCACCAGTATGGCGTCATTTTCGTCAAAACGGCTGGAGAGAGGGTAATCGAACGCGGATCCCACCGCCCCCGCCGCCAGCTCATAGGAGGCACGGGAAATCAGCTTCACCCCGCTCGCGTCCATCGGGGCAATAAACATCAGCGCAAAGTCCGGGTCGCTGCCCATGACCTGCGCGGAACCAAACCCGATAAAATTGAAGTGCGTCAGCGCCGAGTTAGTCGCCACGACTTTGGCCCCGCTGACGATAATCCCGGCGTCCGTCTCCTTTTCCACCCGGATATAGACATCCTTCACCGCATCAACGGCCTTGTGACGGTCAATGGGTGGATTGACGATGGCGTGGTTAAGATAGAGCCCCGCCTCCTGAATCCGGGTGTACCAGTGGCGCGCATTATCCGCATAAGGCCCGTAAAAATCCGGGTTCGCCCCCAGCGCGCTGGCAAAGGCCGCTTTATAATCCGGCGTACGGCCCATCCAGCCGTAACTGAGGCGTGACCAGGCGGCAATCGCGTCCCGCTGCTGGCGGATCGCCTGCGCGCTGCGCGCATAGCGGAAAAAACGGTGCGTATAACCGCCGCTACCGGTATCCGTCTCCTGGCACAGCGTGTTGTGCTGTTGCGGATCGTGCAGGGCATCGTACAGCGCGGCAACACTACCGGCTGCATTGCGGAAGGCCGGATGGCGGGTGATATCTTCCACCCGCTGGCCATAGATATAGATTTCACGCCCGTCGCGCAGGCTTTCCAGATATTCACTGCCGGTAAACGGGCGCGTGAGTGAGGCTCGGTGATCGTCAGGTTTCATCGTGTTTTCTCGGGTTCAGAGTAGAAGATGACGCCGCTGAGGCGCATAGATTGTTATAATTTTGTTGCTATTTAAGCGTGGGACATCCGGCGCAGGAAGAGACGTTTCTGGCTATCTCAGGCACTTTTCAGTAGCCTGCCCATTATCGTCAACAGAGGCATAAAAAAGCCGCTGTAAGGACACCACTGGCCGCACTGCACTCTCCGGGAAACCCTTGAAGTCATGAAAAGAAAAACGCTTCTGACGCTGACTGCGTTATTGTCTGCCCCCGGCGCACACGCCGGATGGTATAAAGTGGATAACTATGCGGGGACTATCGGGGCCTGGCCGGTGCATATTTCTCTGCAGCAGTACGACAGCTATGGCAGCGGGCTCAATATTAAGGGCAGCTACTACTACGATAAGCATCGCGCCCCTATCCCGCTCTATGGCAGACAAACCGCCACCACGTACGCGCTGTGCGAAATCCACAGCGCTGCGGAATTTGACCGGGTGATGAATCAGGGAACAACGGAGGCGATGGACACCCGCGCCTGTCCTTTCCGCCTTGCGCGCGAGGGCGATCGCCTGCAGGGTGAATGGCAGCAGGGCAAGAAGCGCTACGCGGTGTCACTGCAGCACACCGCGTCGCTGGATAACACCGCAGAAGGCAGCATCACGGGTAACACCGTCGATATCCCGTTCTGGGGGCAAACCGCCACCCACAGTTTTGTCGGCCACTATCAGGCCAGCGCCGACGGTATTGCCATCCGCCGCGTCAGCGTGGTGAATAAAAGCACCGGGAAAGTGGATCAGATCCTCGACCCGCAGCAACACCAGTGTGAATTCGGTTTTTATATGACGGCGATCTATCAGAATATTGAACCCTTGATCAGTGGAAAGGCATTACGCTCAACTGCTACAGCCAGAAAGCCGATGTCGTGGTGGATTATCGTTTTGATGCCGGGCAGAAGCGCTATCGCGCCTCTGCGCCATAACCCTCACCGGCGGCGGAATTCGCTGGGCGAACATCCGGTCAGACGGTGAAAAAAACGGGCGAAATAGGCCGGATCTTTGTATCCCAGCTGCCAGGCGATCTGGTGAACGCTGCCCGCGCTGAACAACAGCAGCCGCTTTGCTTCACGCAGCGTCCGTTCAAAGACCAGGCGTTTGGGGGCTGGTTGGCCAGCCGGCGGCACAACTCATTAAGACGCGACTCGCTGATCCCCAGTTCACGGGCATATTCCGGTACCGTCAGATGCTCACGGTATTTTTCATCCACCATTTTTGTGAAGCGCTGAAACATCGTCATCTCGCCACGTACACTGATGTGCCCCGCCCCCCCTTCTCCCGATGACACCTCACGCAGCAGCAGCAGAAATAACGCCTGAGACAACAGTCTGAGCTGGGTATCACGCCCCTTGCACTGATGAGAAAACTCCTGTGCAACCAACGTCCAGAGATGAGCCAGCGCACTGCGCGTCAGTGGACTTTCCACCAGCGACAGGCAGAACCCGGGGATCATCAGCGCATCGCGACTGCCTGGCCACAGCGCCTGCAGCAGCGGCCAGATCAGTTCCTGCCTGACCGTTAATACATGCCCGTCGCTGTCCTCTTCGGTGATAAAGGCATGAGGCACGGAAGGGGGATCAGAACGAACAGCGGGGCCCGTACGGCATAATGATGATCGTCCAGCTGGAGCTCAATTTTACCGCTGGTCAGGCAGTGAAGTTGAAAATAACGGTCATGCCAGTGTGGGCGCATATCGCGACCAAAAAAGGCGGCCATCTGTGAAAAGACGGCATAATGCACATCATCGCTGCCGTCGTTTCCATCCCCGAACTGCTGGCTGATATTAATATTTTCCATTGCCCTCTCCCGTCCATCCTGTTCAGGGTTGCCGGCCGATCTTATGGAAGATGATGGCATCGCTCTCTCCCCGAACCGTCACCGTGACGACACGTCAATAACCGGCGTCGGTCGGGTGGTAAAGCGTGCCGCCAGCGATTCGGCCGATCTCGCCAGCAGGGTGGTATCGACGCCGGGTGCAACAAACAGCGCCCCCAGTTCCAGATAGCGCTGCGCCAGCCCTTCATCGGCAGTCAGGATCCCCGGTGCCTTACCGGAAGAACGGATGCGGCGATAGCCTGCTCGATAACGGCCTGTACCTCAGGGTGGCCGGGGCGGCCTGGAAAACCCATATCGGCACTCAGATCCGCCGGGCCAATAAATACGCCGTCAACCCCGTCGACGGCGAGGATTTCTGCCAGATTCTCCACGGCCTGCCGGGTTTCGATTTGCACCAGAATACAGAGCTGTTCCCCGGCCCGTTGCAGATAATCAGCAATACGGTTCCAGCGGGAAGCACGGGCCAGGGCGCTGCCCACCCCGCGAATACCCTGCGGGGGATAATAACAGGCCCTGACCGCGGCCCGGGCTTCGTCACCATTCTGCACCATCGGGATCAGCAGGGTCTGCGCCCCGATATCGAGCAGCTGTTTGATCAGCACCGGATCATTCCAGCTCGGACGTACCACCGGGTGACAGCAGTAAGGGGCTATTGCCTGCAGCTGTGCCAGCACCGAACGCACGTCGTTAGGGGCGTGCTCACCGTCAATCAGCAGCCAGTCAAATCCCGCCCCGGCCAGCAGCTCGGCGCTGTAAGGATCGGCCAGCCCCAGCCACAGGCCAATCTGCGGATCTTTCTGTAATAAGGCTTGCTTGAATTCGTTGATAAACATAATCACTCCTCAGATAAAGCGACAACCAATCGCGCCCATCGTGCCGTAGTCCACGTGGAACGTGTCCCCTTTCCGTGCTGCCACCGGGCGGGTAAAGGAACCGCTCAGGATCACCTGTCCCCCCTCCAGCTGAACATCATGTCGCGCGAGCTTATTCGCCAGCCAGGCCACGCCATTTGCCGGGTGATTCAGTACCGCTGCCGCCACACCGGACTCTTCGATCACCCCATTACGGTACATCAGGGCGCTGATATGACGCAGGTCGAGTGCATCGGGTCTGACCGGCCGGCCTCCCATCACGACCCCGGCGCTGGCGGCGTTATCGGCAATGGTGTCGAAGACTTTTCGCGGCCGCTGCGTCTTAGGGTCAATGCCGTGGCAACGGGCATCGATGATCTCCAGTGCCGGGATCACGTAGTCCGTGGCATTCAGCACGTCAAAGAGCGTGCACTGCGGACCGCGCAGCGAGGTGCCCAGCACAAAAGCCAGCTCCACCTCGACTCGCGGCACGATAAAACGTGCCACAGGGATATCGCTCCCTTCGACGAAAAACATATCGTCCAGCAGTGCGCCGTAGTCGGGTTCGTTAATCTGCGAGGTCGCCTGCATGGCTTTGGAGGTCAGGCCGATTTTGTGACCTTTCAGCAGACGGCCTGCGGCGATTTTTCTGGCAATACCGCGTCGCTGTATGGCATACGCATCGTCCAGGGTGATCTCCGGATGCCTGAGTGAGAGCTGGCGGATCTGTTCGCGGTTTTTTTCAGCCTGATTCAGCTCGGCCGCCAGCCGGTCCAGCGTAAGATCGTCTAACATAGGGTTCATTCCTTCATGCCTGAAACAGCGCGTGAACATTATTTTGTTTAAAGTTGAACTGCGGATGCAGCTCCTCAAGCACCAGCGACAGCGCCAGATAACGCCGGGCCATTAAGGCCGCAAAGTGGCTTTTAATCAGTTCAAACAGCCCCGACAGCACCGGACGGAGCTGTTCCGCGCGACGTCCGTGCCCGATTTTCAGCGTCATATGCACAAAGGCATAATCCTGCTGACCGTCCGCCATCTGCCAGGTTTCCACCCAGTGAACGCGGCTACGGATGCCTGCCAGAGGGAAAAGCCCGCTGTCGGCAAGAAAGGCATTAACCCGGGAAAAAAGCGCCGGAAATTGCGCCTGCTCACGGATATTGTCACTGCACTCGACGATAAAGTGCGGCATGGTCGACCTCCTTATTTACGCCATCTGGGGAAAGATAACGTTCACCTGCCCGGTACCGGAGCTGGGAAACAGGTCGGTGATCACTTCGGCTTTCTGGTGATAGCGATCCCAGCCCAGCAGGCCCATCAGCATCACGGTGTCATGCATATTGCCCTCGCCGTAACAGTAATCGGCGTACTCCGGCAACATGCGACAGAACTCGGTGAAGCGCCCCTCCCGCCAGAGTTTCATCACCCGCCTGTCCATCTGTTCGTCAAACTCACGGGTCCAGGCGTTCATCCCCTCTTCCGCCCGCTGGTCATCAATAAAACGGTGAGAGAGAGAGCCGCTGGCGAGCACCGCCACGGTGCCAGGATATTTTTCTACCGCCCGCCGCACCGCCTCACCGAGGCGTCGGCTGTCGGCAAAATCATGGACGGTACAGAAAGCGGAGATCGACACCACTCTGAAACGGCGGTCGCTGTTCATATAACGCATCGGCACCAGCGTGCCGTACTCCAGCGTCAGGCTTTCAATGGCATGCGCCTGGGCGCGAACGCCCTGTGCTCTTGCCTCCTCAGCGATCAGGTAACCCAGTGCCGGGTTACCTTCATAGTCATAGGCCATATCACGGATAAAATGTGGCAGTTCGTGGCTGGTGTAGATGCCGCTGAAGTGCGCATTGCAGTTGATGTGGTAGGCGCTGTTCACCAGCCAGTGGGTATCAAAAACCACCAGCGTATCCACGCCCCGCTCACGGCATCGGCGACTGATTTCATGATGCCTTCAATCGCCGCCTGGCGGCAGCCGTGATGTTTACCCGGCATTTCAGAGAGATACATTGACGGTACGTGGGTGATTTTGGCCGCCAGCGCTAAGGTTCCCATGCTTCCTCCTTACAGACCCCATTGGGGGATCGGATGATCGCCAAATGAGATGCAAACGTTTTTCATCTCAGCGAAGACTTCAAAGCTGTATTCGCCCCCTTCGCGGCCCGTCCCTGACGCCTTCACGCCGCCAAAAGGTTGACGCAGATCGCGAACATTTTGCGTATTGACGAACACCATTCCCGCCTCAATATGCCGTGCCAGCCGCATCACCTTGCTGACATCCTGCGTCCAGAGATAAGAGGCCAGACCGTATTCCACGTCGTTGGCCAGCCTCAGTCCCTCCGCCTCATCCTTAAAGGGCAGCAGGCAGGCGACGGGGCCGAAGATCTCCTCCTGCGCCACCCGCATGCGGTTATCCACGTCAGCCAGCACCGTCGGCCGCAGAAAATGGCCGTGATCCAGTCCCTCAGGTTTTTCCGGCCCGCCAGCCCGCAGCGTGGCCCCCTCTTCCATACCCAGACGGATATAAGCTGACACTTTGTCCCAGTGCTGACGGCTAATCAGCGCCCCTATCTGTGTGGCGGGGTCGGTCGGATCGCCGACGCGCAGGCGGTTTGCCCGTTCAGCAAACCGCTGCACAAACGCGGGATAAATACTCTGCTGAATAAAAATGCGGGATCCGGCGGTGCAGCGTTCTCCATTAATAGAAAAGATGGTGAAGAGCGCCGCATCCATTGCGCGGTCGATATCAGCATCCTCAAAGATCAGTACCGGAGATTTCCCGCCCAGCTCCATCGAGTATTTTTTCAGACCGGCGTTTTTCATGATGTTACGCCCGGTGGTGGTACCGCCGGTAAACGACACGGCACGCACGTCGTGATGCCGTACCAGCGCGTCACCCGCCGTGGCTCCGTAGCCCTGTACCACATTCAGCACGCCGGCGGGTATACCAGCCTCACGGGCCAGCGCGCCCAGCCGGTCGGCCGTCAGCGGCGAAAGCTCAGACATTTTCAGGATGGCGGTGTTGCCCAGTGCCAGGCAGGGTGCCACCTTCCACGTGGCGGTCATAAACGGCACATTCCACGGCGACACCAGCGCGCAGACGCCGACCGGCTGGATCAACGTGTAGTTCAGCATCCGGTCATCAACCGGATAGGTGCGCCCGTTCATCTGCTGGCAGATCTCAGCAAAGAATTCAAAGTTGTGGGAGGCCCGGGGGATCAGCACATTTTTGGTCTGATGGATCGGCAACCCGGTATCGGCCGTTTCCAGCGCGGCGATATGCGGTACGTCACGGTCAATCAGCTCACCCAGGCGGCGCATCAGCCGCGCACGCTCTTTCATCGGGGTGTTAGCCCATTTAGGAAAGGCGGTACGCGCCGCGTCGACCGCCAGGGCCACCTCGCGTTCGCCGCCCGAGGCGACCTCGGCCAGCACCTCGCCGGTGGCCGGGTTGCTGGTGGTAAAATAGTCGCTGCTGCTGATATTTTTGCCGTTGATCCAGTGGTTGATCTTTTTCATCGTGCACCGTCCTCATACTGTTGTTCACTGACGATCCGGTTGGTTAAGCGGCCGACGCCCTCCACCTCCACGACCACTTCATCGCCGGGGCGCACGTCAGACAGCCCTTTCGGGGTGCCGGTAGCAATCATGTCCCCCGGCTGTAAGGTGATAAATTCGCTCAGCCAGGCAATAAGAAACGGAATATCAAACACCATGTCACGCGTGCTGCCGCTCTGTCGCAGCTCACCGTTGACGAAGGTTTTCACCTGCAGGTGATGGGGGTCCGGCAGCGCGGCGGGATCGACAATGGCCGCACGCAGGGGCGTCAGGGTGTCGCGACTTTTTACCCGCAGGTTAGGCCGGTAATAGTTTTCCAGATAGTCGCGTACCGCGTAGTCGTTACACAGGGTATATCCGCCGACATACTCCATGGCCCGATCGCGGCTGACGTGGCGCGCCGTTTTGCCGATCACCACCACCAGCTCTGCCTCATAGTGCATATAGTCGACCTGGTCAGGCCGTACCGATACACTGCCGTCTCCGGTCAGGCTGTTTGCCGCCTTAATAAATACCAGCGGCGTGTCCGGCGCGTTAAAATTCAGCTCGCTGGCGTGGTCGGCATAATTCAGACCCAGCGCAAACAGCGTGGGGGTGGCTTCGGGCTGCTCGCACAGCGGTGCCTGCTGGCTGAAGCGGTTATTCAGCGAGGGTAATCCGGCGGCTTTCACCGTGACACTGTCACCGTCCTGCAGTGCCACCCGCTGCTGCGGCGTTCCCAGCAGGATCATGTCGCCGGGTTGCAGGGTCACAAACTCACTCAGTGCCGCAATCAGTTCAGCCGCATGACGGTGCAGACCACCGGTATCCCATACGTCCCTGACTTCGCCGTTGATCTCGGTAATAATTTGCAGCGCGCTGACATCACGCAGCGCTACGACTTCACCCACCGGACAGAAACCATCGCGGCACTTGGCCCTGATCGCCGGACGATAAAAATCCTCCTCTGCCAGGCTGACCTCATTGGCCAGCGCATAACCCGCTATATGGTCTTTCGCCTGCGCCGGCGCCACCTTATGCGTTGTTTTTGCGATAACCACCGCCAGTGTCGCCCCGCTGAACACGGTGACGCCGGCCGGCAAACCGATGGTGTCACCGTGATGTCGCCAGGTATTACGTGGCTTGATAAACCAGACGGGCGTCTCAGGCGGCGTGTTATAGGGCGGTTGGTGGAATTTTTCAGCCCAGGCCTCAGTCTGTGACTGATGATTTAGCGCCACGCCAAAAATGGTTCTTTTCATCATTACCCTCAACTCTGTTATTTCATTAATATGTTAATGAAATTAGAATTACGCGCGAAAAGGGCAGGGATCAACTCCGTTTTCACGGGTTGTGATCTCAATTACAAAAAATTAACAATTACAAAAAAGCGATATTTTTCATATGATTGATTAGTGCAAAGAAAGCAATGAAAAGTACCTGAGGCGGTGGGTCATGCCGGGCGCTGGCCTTTTTATGTTAGTATTAATAAAACCCCTCATTACAGTAAAATAATGCACGAATCTCTGACTATTGCTCTCTTACAGGCCCGCGAAACGGCCATGGGCTATTTTCGCCCGATCCTGAATCGTTACGGACTGACCGAACAACAGTGGCGCATCGTGCGGATACTCGCAGACGTAAACATGCTGGACTTCCATCAACTGGCGCAGCAGGCCTGTATTCTTCGCCCCAGTCTGACCGGGATCCTGACACGACTGGAACGTGACGGGCTGGTATCACGCCTTAAACCTGTCAGTGACCAGCGTAAGCTGGTGGCCGCACTGACGCCCGCCGGTCAGGCGCTGTACCAGCAGGCCAGACGTGAAGTGGATGCAGGTTACCTGGAAATTGAGCGCCATTACGGTGAAGAGAAACTGCGACAGCTAACGCGGCTATTAGAAGAATTCAATCAGCGGGCGTAAACCGGCTAATCCGCCAGTCTTGCCATCATCTGCCCCAGCAGTTGAAACAGACTTAACAGCAGCATCCTCTGCCGGGTGTTAAGCCGCAGATAGCGTCGCATGGGCGGTATGCTTAGCCGTACCTCACTGGCAGCAAAGGGTTCAACCTCGCACCGCCAGTGGCCATGCGCCAGGGTAAATCGAAAACGCCGGTAGTCCAGCTCACCCAGCGTCCGGGCGATGATCGGATAGCGTTTCACCATCTGCAACAGTCGCCCGGCATCATGGCCTGCCTCATGCGTCTCGAAAACGACGGGCTGACGTTTCAGCCAGCCGGGTTGGCGGGCCAGCAGGATGACTCTTTCCTGCAGTGCACAAACGCCCTCCAGACGAAATAGCGTGTGCGTAATCTGGCCCATAAACAGCCGCTTCCTGCGGCTGGTGACGGTAACCGTCCGCCGTTCGTCGAGTTCAATGGCCATCATTCCGGGTACGGGCTGGCTTAAGGGCCAGCCAGCAAGATCATGGCTGAGACGCGCCAGCAGCGGATCATTCCAGAGAACGCAGGACATCACGACGCCCCGATGATAATGCGCGATCGCTAAAAGCACGTTCCAGCACAACTTCAACCGCTTCGGGTTTAAAAGGATTAATCCGCATCACGAAAAGTGACCACAACAGGGCATAACAGGAAGTCAATGCAAGCATCGTGCAGAAGGGAACCAGGATAGCGTGAGGATTCATTCCCGGCGGGGTGATGTTCACTATCGCCATGAGTATCCCTGCACTGGAGAGAACCTGCGGGAGCGGAAAAAAGGGAGAACGGTAAGCCCGCGGCAGATCGGGCCGACGAAGCCGGAGTAGCACCACTGACAACGTCACCAGCAGATAGGAAACACCCCAGGCACACACTGCCGCCAGCACCATCGGCAGGATGTGGCCCAGATCGCCCCGCAGGAGAACAGCATGGATGCAGGGAATGACCACCGCCACGGCAATGGCCACCACAGGCGTTTTAAAGCGCGGGTGCAGCCAGGTGAAGCATTTGGGCAAGGCCCCGTCCAGCGCCATGCCATAGAGAATACGCGGTACCGCAGCCATCAGGGTATTGATGGTCGCCGCGCCCGCCAGCAGCATTCCAGCACCCAGCCACAGCTTTCCTGTCTCCCCCATTACCCGTCCGGCAAACGCCGGGATCACCAGCGGCGTATCAAAGAGATGTACCCCCTTTGCCGCGTCCAGCAGCACGTTCGGCACCTGCCGGTTAAGTGCCGCGCCGAAAAGCAGCATGCAGCCAGCCACACCGCACAGGCCCAGCGCCATGGCGCGGGGGATGGTTTTATCCGCGCGGCGGATCTCCGGTGCCATCGGCGTCACCAGTTCACAGCCGACAAACATAAACATCGCCATTCCCGTCATGCTGATCAGCCTCTGAGGATGGTGGAAGTCTGGCGGCAGGCCGAACCAGCCCGCGTGAGCGGGAACGGGTGCCGCCAGCAGCCCGCAGAGGCTGAAGATCAGCAGCGTACTCCACATGATGAAGGTCAGTACCACCTCCACCTTGCCAAAAATTTCGATGCCGGTGGCGTTCAGCAAACCAAACAGCAGCACCATGCCTACCCCCACCAGCCAGCTGTCAGAATGCGCGCCAGGATGCAGCGTGCCGTCGCCAAAGTTGACCATTGCTATCACGCCCGACAGGATGGTTTCTGCCGTCCCCGCAAACACATGCACCACCAGATAGGCGCACAGCGCACCGGTAATAGCAAAAAAACGCCCCATCCCGCAGGAGATATAGTCGTAGACCGAGCCGGTCGTCGGGATGAGGATGGCGGCCTCTGAAAAGCTCATCAGCTGGGCCTGCATCATAATAAAACCGATCAGTATCGCCACGGCGAAGGTATCCCCCCGCGGCCAAATCCGCTGGTCACCGTCAGGATCACCGGACTGGCCATAATCAGTCCCACCGAACTGGCCAGCGTGGTAGGAAAACCGACCGCCCCCTGTTTAAGATGCGCCGCAAGCCTGTGTTTTAACATTTTACTCTCCCCGGAAAGGACGAATAAAAGGAGTGTAAACAGGCATTGAGAGCGCTCAGTATCGCCCGAAGGAACGATACTGAGCGTTTCCTGCCGCAGCTCACGTTATTAAAATGTTTATGGTGTGTTAATTAAAAAAACTGACAAGGAGAAGGCATGGGCATCCTCACACCATCCGTTCAGCCGGAAGCGTTTATTCATGAATGTCTGTACACCGTGACACATCTGATCCCCGGGCATCGGCGGTATTTTACCTGGTAGACAGTAATCTGGTACCCGGTCAGCACCTGCTGTCCGGCATCCCGGCCGACGTCCATCAGGCCTATTTACAGGACTTTCTGGTACTGGATCCCCTGCATCCACGGCTGTTCAATCACCAGCCGGTCACCCTAGCCGGACTGCATGAGGCGATACACAGCACCCCTTATTACCGGCAGTTTATGGTGCCCAATCACATGGAGGATATGACGGAGATTTTTGTCCGCCGGCGTAAACGTATCGTGGCGGGCCTGTCGATTATCCGTGACTGTGCTTTCACCGCCGCCGAGCGACTCCGCCTGCGCGCATCGCTACCGCTGATTGAACTGGCAACGGAAGAACTGATCCCCGGCGCGGCACACTGTCATTTAACGCCCAAAGAGCTGCAAATTGTCGGCATGGTGCGGGAAGGGGCCTGTAATAAACGCATTGCCCGCCAGCTTGACGTCTCTCTGTCGACCGTCAAAACCCACCTGCGCAATATTTTCGCGAAAACTCAGGTTAACAGTCGTACCGAACTGGCCGCCGGATCGGGGCTGACGTATCACAGAGAGACCCGGTACTGAACCGGGCAGTGCTCTTGTAACGGCATCGTCTGCCAGTCAGTAACGCATCATAACGGACTTTAACTGCGTATAATCCGCCACAAAGGCGCTGCCAAATTCGCGCCCGTTGCCGGAACTTTTTACCCCGCCAAAAGGCAGTGCCGGATCGAGGAAGGTATGCATATTCACCCAGACCGTTCCTGCCCTGATACGCTCACTGTAGCGTAGCGCCTTGCTGAAATCATGAGTCCAGACGCTGGCAGCCAGCCCGTAGGGTGAGGCATTCACCCACTCCAGCGCCTGCTCCTCATCGTGATAAGCCATAAACGCGCCTACCGGACCAAATGTCTCCTGCTGCATTAACGTGGCCTCGGCGCGATTCACTTTCAGCACCGTGGGTAAAAAGTAGTAGCCCGGCAGGTCCGGTGAACGCCCACCGCAGAGCAGTTCATCTCCCTCTTTTTGCGCCTGAGCCACCAGCGCCCGCACTTTTTTAAGATGCGCGCTGTTCGCCAGCGGGCCCAGCTGACATGCCTCGTCGAGCGGCGATCCCGCCGTCAACTGAGCCAGCCGCCGGCAGAGCGCCTCCAGCACATTGTCGCACTTCTCCGCCGGCAGATAAAAACGCTCGGCAGCCGCACAAATCTGCCCCTGATTGATATAACCCGCCTCGATAATGCCGTCGACCATCTCCTCCTCGGACATATCGTCAAGGAACAGTGCTGCATTCTTCCCACCCAGTTCCAGCGTGAACGGTATCGCGCGTGCACAGGCCGCACTGCCCACTGCCCTGCCGGTTAATCCAGAGCCGGTAAAGGTGACTTTTGCACAGTCAGGATGGTCGGTAAGTAGCGGGCCGAGCAGCCTGCCATCACCGTTAATGATGTTGATCACCCCACGCGGAAAGCCCACCTCCCCTGCCAGCTGCGCCACCCGCAGCATCGTCAGCGGCGTAAACTCACTCGGCTTAAGCACCACAGTACAGCCGCAGATCAGTGCCGCGGCCATTTTCCAGACGGCAATCATGATGGAAAAATTCCACGGGAGGATCCCGACAACCACGCCCAGCGGCTCGCGCGTGGTAAAACCCCGGTATTTTTCACCCTGAAAGGAAGGTAATGACAGCTCAGGCGTTTCACCGGTAATTTTTCCTGCCCATCCGGCAAAGTAGCGCAAAAAAGCCACCGACTGATCCAACTCCAGCCCGCGTGACAGCGTAATCAGCTTGCCGGAGCACAGCGTTTCCAGTTGAGCCAGCTCCTCACGGTGTCGCTCCAGTGCGTCGGCAAGCTTCAGCAACAGCGATCCTCTTGCCAGCGCGGGCATGGCGGCCCATTCCCCCTGAAACGCCTGCTGCGCCGCTGACATAGCGGCCTGCACATCACTGGCTCCGCCATCCCGTACCTGGGCAATGTTCTGCGCCGTCGCCGGGTTGATAACCGGACGCAACGGCCCCTGACCGGGCAGGCTGTTGCCATTAATATAGTGGCCGTGTTCACGCTGTAAAAATGCGCTCACCGCCGGAAGCACTGCGACTTCACTCATAATCCCTCCTGGTAATAAACGATGGTTGTCTGTTCCGCCACGCTGACAATCTGCATTAACGCTACAAAGGCCGGTTTACGTTTTAATGCGTTTTTATGAACGACCATTAAAGAAGCCCGCCGCCTGATGGAAAAGTTTTCCGGCCGTCATCAGCGCCAGACGAAACGCATCACGACCATAAATAGTGGCGTGAGGAATACGGCTCATCAGGTCATAACGCGCTGAGCCCTCCGTCATGCCTTCGGCTAACACTTTGCAAATGATGTGCGAGGGTGTGACACCAAAACCTGAGTACCCCTGTACATAGAAGACATTGCGATGCTCACGCAGGGTGCCAATTTGCGGAAAGAGATTGGCGCTACAGGCCATCGGCCCGCCCCAGACAAAGTCTGTTCTGACGTTGTTGAGATAGGGGAAAATCTGCAACAGCAGCGTGCGATTCCAGGCGGCAAAGTCATGGGGGGTATATTCGATAAAACGCGTGGCGCTGCCGAACAGCAGACGGTTTTCTGCTGTGACCCGGTAGTAATTGATCACCGGACGAATATCACTAAAAGCACCGCGTATCGGACTGATCCGTTCAATCAGTGCCTCAGAAAGGGGCGCGGTGGCCATCTGATAGGAGTAGGTGACCAGCGTTTTGCGGTCTAGCTCAGGCTCAAGATGATTGAGAAAACTGTCGCATGCCCACAGGAGTTTCTGCGCGCTTATTGTCCCCGTGGCGGTGCGGACCCTGACGCGCGGACCATAGGTGACCTCGACGACGGGGGAGTTTTCGTAAATCTGCACGCCAAGCCCGGCAGCGGCGGCGGCCGACCCCAGCAGCATATTCAGGGAATGGATCTGACCTCCTCCCATATGCTTCAGCGCGCAGGTGTAGCACGAGGAACCTACGACGTTCTGCACGCCAGCCCCGGTAAAGAGCTCAATCTCAACGTCCGGTGTCGCGGCTTTAAACGCTTTTTGCCACAGGCGAAGTGTCTTTTCCTGACGGGCGTTATACGCCAGATAGGCGTAGCCAGGAATAAAGTCGGCCTTTATCTGATAACGGGCGATGCGTTCACGAATTATCCCTGCGCCCAGATTCGCCATGCTGAACAGCGTAGCCATGCCTTCCCGGCCCACGTATTTTTGCACCACGCCAATGTCATGCCCTATCCCGGCCATTACCTGGCCACCGTTGCGGCCAGACCCTCCATAGCCGAGATGACGGGCTTCCAGTACCGCCAAACGGGTAACCCCTTTTTCAGCCAGCTCCAGCGCCGTATTAATCCCTGAAAAGCCCCCGCCGATAATCACCACGTCAACGTCGAGATCCTCTCTGAGCGGCGCAAAGTGCAGGTCATACTTTTTTGTCGCGGTGTAATAGTTCAGCGCATCAATTCTGATATCCATCCACGCTCCTGCTGCCATGCCTGTCGTTTGGTGACATAACATCATCTGGCGGCAGGCGGGAATATCGTTCAAAAGGACGATCGGTGTGAGGAACGCCCGGGGGGATAACAGGCAAAAAAAAACCGCCGGGTCAGCGGCGGTTGTTCAGAATAAAGCAATCAGTGATAGCTGATGGTCGTGCCATACAGGCTGCCAGGCCCTGACATCCGGGCCAGGGCGACCGGTCTGGACGCCGTTGCGGCAGAGGTTCCCGAGAGCTGGACATCCAGAGAAACCAGCGTGGTGCTGCCGGTGACATAGCTGGTTGCCACTGACGGTTGAACCGTATTCGAATGCCCTTCGGGAAGTGCTGCCAGGCTGGCACCAGACATCGTGCTCAGGATGACGGCAACAAGGGCTGTGTGGATCACGTTCATTATTCCCCCTTGATGCTCAAGTCAGTCATCGTTATTACTGATAAATCACTGCGGTACCGTTCAGTTTATTGTCACCTACTGCTGAGGTGATGCGGAAAGATTTAGCACCCGCCTGATCGGCTTTAGCAGACAGTTTGGATTCCAGTGCAGAAAGGTTCGAAGCCCCACTGACTGAAATTACACCCACCTGCTGCTGTTGCGCAGGCTCTGCGCTGACCAGGTCAGCCGCAAAACCGGCGAAAGAAACAGAAGTCAGAGCGATAGCGGCCAGGGTCATTTTGATGGTTTTCATAATGTTTACTCTCAGTTGAATTCGGTGATTTGATGTTGCCGTCGTTATTAATTAACGATCGATAGGTAAATGTTAAGCCTGTTATTGATTCGCGTCAACAATGTTTTATTAATGATCGATAATTTAATAAATAACCCATTGAATTTATTTCAAATAAAGTTATATTTTTTTCTTCACAGCCCTGGTTCACAACGCCTCAAATCGCCGCTCGACAGCGCGGATTATTGTTTTTATACTGATTGATAATTTAATAACCGGGCGGGATTGCGTAAGTGAGGAAAGATGAATACTGAGCAGGACGCAGGTACACGTAAAGGCCGGGGCCGGCCTAAAACTTTTGACCGGGATGCGGCGCTGGATAAAGCGCTGGAGCTGTTCTGGCGTCATGGCTATGAAGGCACTTCACTGTCGGATCTGGTGGAAGCGACCGGGGCCAAAGCACCGACGCTATATGCAGAATTTACCAATAAAGAAGGAATGTTCCGCGCGGCTGTCGATCGCTACACGGAAAAATTTGCCAGCCAGAGTGAAGCCGCGCTGGTGTGTCCGGAAACCAGCGTGGCGGGCGGTATAGAGAAGTACTTCCGCTCAACCGCAGCCTGTTTCACCGACGGCAAAAAACCGGGGGGTGCTTCTTTATCTGCACTTCCAGCACGCTGTCCGCCGACTCTGCGGAAGTCGCCGAAATGCTGCGCAATCGTCACAGCAATCAGGAACAGCATCTGCTGACGTTTCTGCAGACCCGACAGGCCGTTGGGGAACTTGACGCCCAGACTGACGTTGCAGCCCTGGCGGCCTATCTCTGCTGCCTGCTGCAGGGCATGTCGGTGCGCGCCCGGGAAGGGGCCACTCATGCCGAGCTGGATGCACTGATTGATACGCTGATGTTGCAGTGGCCCGTGCTCAGCACGCTGGGCATCTGAACAGCGGAAGGAATATTTGCGGGTAACGCTGACGGGCGAGCACCGGCCTGCCCGTCAGGCGCAGAGGGGCCTGTATCGGCCAGCAGCGCGTCGGATGCACAGGTAAAAAAGGCCGGTTTCCCGGCCTGCAGTGGATCAGTTATTGACCGGGATCACCGCGCCTTTGTATTTGGTGCGGATCCAGTCCTGAATCGCTTTGGAATGCAGCACGGTCACCAGCGCTTTCACATCCGGCTTATTTTCGTCACCGCGGTGAACGGTGATGATATTGGCATACGGGTTATTCTCACCGCTTTCGACGGCAATCGGACCTTTTACCGGATCAAGACCTGCATCAATCGCGTAGTTGGCGTTGATCACCACGGCATCCCCTTCGTCATTGTTGTACATCTGCGGCAGCAGTGCGCCTTCAACGTTGGCGAGGAATTTCAGATGCTTCGGGTTCTCCACGATGTCGCTGATACGCGCATCTACTTTGCTGACGCCCGGCTTCAGTGTGATCACGCCCTCTTTTTCAAAGATAGACAGGATACGCCCCTCTTCGGCCACCGCGTCACGCATGATCACCTTGCCGTTCTGCGGCAGATCTTTCAGGGATTTATACTTCTTCGAATAAATACCAATCGGCTCAATATGGATCGCCCCTGCGCTGACGAAATCGTAGGTTTTATCCCCGGCGTGATCTTTCAGCACGCTGTTAAGGTAAGGGATATGCTGGAAATAGTTGGCATCGATATCCCGACTGGCCAGCGCAGTATTGGGCAGGATATAGTCCTGGAACGGTTTGATTTCCAGATCGATGCCCTGCTTCGCCAGGATGGGCTTCGCCTGTTCCAGAATTTCAGCATGCGGGACGTTGGACGCGCCCACCGTTAGTGTATCCGCCCATGCGCTCAGACTCAGCGCACCCAGAGTAGCCGCAGCCAGCAGCGTCAGTGTTTTTTTCATTTTATTTTCCTAAGAATTAACGTTTGTCGAGCCGTGTCGTGAGCACATCACCTAAGAACTGGATGATAAAAACAATCACCAGAATCATAACCGTCGCCACCAGCGTTACATCACCGTGGTTACGTTGAAAACCTTCCAGATAGGCCAGATTGCCGAGCCCGCCGGCACCGATCACGCCAGCCATCGCGCTGTAGCTGACCAGCGCAATCAGCGTCACCGTGATCCCCGATACCAGCGCCGGAGAGGACTCCGGCAGCAGCACGCGAAAAATCAGCGTGCTGAGGCGGGCCCCCATGGAGCGGGAGGCCTCTATTACCCCTTTATCCACTTCACGAAGACCTATTTCCACCAGCCGGGCGTAGAACGGCGCAGCGCCAACGATCAGTGCAGGCAGGGCCGCATCCGCCCCGAGGATGGTACCGATCAGCGTTTTGGTGAACGGGATCAGAAGCACGATTAAAATGATGAACGGAATGGAGCGAAACACGTTCACCAGTACGGAAATTACTGAATAAATGACACGGTTCTGGAACAGCCCGCCGCGGGCAGTCAGGAACAGCGCCAGCCCGAGCACGATGCCGAGCACAAAGGTTGCCACGCCCGACAGCGCGGTCATATACAGCGTTTCACCGGTGGCAGCCCAGAGCTGATCGAGTTTCAGGTGCGGGAACAGGTTCTCAAGCATGGCTGGCAACCTCGGTGGTAATAGAGTGAGCATGTAAATCTTGCAGAATACTGTCCAGCTGATCCGGCGTGGCCGGCACCTGCAGCCACAGCTCACCAAAAGTGCCGTGAGGGGTCTGGTTCATTTTTCCATGCAGGATATTGAAAGGTAAGCCGTATTTCAGCGTCAGCTCACCGACGACCGGTTGCTGTGTGCTTTTTCCAATAAAGGTCAGCTTCAGCACGATGCCGTCATCCGCGTTGATGAGCGCCATGTTAAACGGCGTCTCTGCGTGACGGTATTCAGCGGTTTGTTTAACAAACGTGCGGGTGATGGTCTGCTGCGGATGGGTGAAGACCGACAACACGTCGCCCTGCTCCACAATTTTACCCTCCTCCATCACCGCCACGTGATGGCAGATTTTACGCACCACATGCATTTCGTGGGTGATCAGCACAATCGTCAGCCCGAGCTGGCGGTTAATATCTAACAGCAGATCAAGGATGGCATCGGTGGTCTGCGGGTCGAGGGCTGACGTGGCTTCATCACAGAGCAGCACATCCGGGCTGTTGGCCAGGGCACGCGCAATGCCGACGCGCTGTTTCTGGCCGCCACTCAATTGGGCAGGATAAACCTGCTCCTTTCCGGTCAGTCCCACCAGCGCGATCAGCTCCCCGACCCGCTGCTGGATCGCCGCTTTCGGGGCACCGGCAATCTGCAGAGAAAAAGCGATATTCTCACTGACGGTGCGCGACCACAGCAGGTTGAAATGCTGGAAAACCATACTGATTTTCAGGCGCGCCTGGCGCAGGGCTTCCCCGCTGGCCCGGGAGATGTCCTGCCCGGCAACCACCACGCTACCTGAGGTAGGTTTTTCCAGCCCGTTCAGCAGGCGGATCAGCGTACTTTTTCCCGCCCCGCTGTAACCGATAATGCCGTAAATCTGTCCCTGTTCGACCCGCAGGCTGACGTTATCCACAGCGGTCACCGGGCCTGATTTGGCGTTAAAAATTTTAGAAACGTTGCGCAAAACTATCATCTGATGCCTGTTTTCTGCCGGTTTATCAGCCAATGCCGCTGATTAATTAAACTGATTATTTTTCAGAGATTATTGGTAGCACGAATTGTCAAACGATAGTAATCAGACCGGGAATTATTGGAAACGACTGAAATGCGATGGGTTATAACCAAATGGAATATCGCGTGTTTTCTGCCATCAGCGTCTACAGTTAAGCTATCGGAACTTCTTTCTATAAGCCCTGCCATCATGCGTCTTTTGCACAACGTACACCTTCGTTCCCGCCTGCGCCTGCTGATGTCGGTGTTCGCCGGCATGGTCTGCTTCTTCGCCCTGCCCGCAACGCTGGGTCTGCTGCAACGGATGCTGATCGGCTGGAACGTGCTGGCCATGCTGTATCTGTTTTTCCTGTGGTTTCTGATGCTGCGCACGGTACCGAAAGATATCCCTCACCTTGCCCGTTCCCAGGACGAGAGCGCTTCGCTGGTACTGAGCATGGTCTCCCTCGGCTGTCTGGTCAGCGTTATGGCCATCCTGCTGGAGCTCGGCACGTTGAAGCATCTGAGCGGAACCCCGCGAACACTGCATATGCTGCTCACCGCCAGCACGCTGATGGTGTCATGGGCGCTGCTGCCCACCTCATTTGCCATGCATTATGCGCACCACCACTATCTTCACCGGACCCGGGAGGTGACGCCGATGATTTTTCCGGAAAAACCCGACGAACCGGGATACTGGGATTTTCTCTATTTCTCCTTCACTATCGCCGTTGCATCACAAACTGCAGATGTCGCAACCGGCACCACCGACATGCGCCAGATTGCTCTGCTGCAGTCGGTGATTTCCTTTGTGTTTAATCTGGCGATTCTGGGGCTGTCGGTTAACGTTGGGGCGGGGTTATTGAGTGGATGAGAAAGAATGTCGACGTGTGATATTACTGAGCCTGCCCCGGAGGCAGGCTCAGTTGCCTTAAAGCACGCTGGCCAGGAATTCGCGCAGGCGTGGATGCTGCGGATTGTCCAGCAGCGTACGGGCATCTCCGCTCTCCACCACCTGCCCGTTATCCATAAATACGATGTTGTCGGCCACTTCGCGGGCAAAGCCAATTTCATGCGTCACCACCACCATGGTGATGCCCGAATGCGCCAGCTGCTTCATCACCTGTAACACCTCTCCCACCAGTTCCGGATCCAGCGCGGAGGTGGGTTCATCAAACAGCATCACTTCCGGCTCCATTGCCAGCGCGCGGGCAATCGCCACCCGCTGCTGCTGTCCGCCAGATAACTCACGCGGCCAGGCCTGTGCACGATGCGCCAGCCCGACCTGCTCCAGAAGTTTCAGCGCACGCGCCTCCACGACTGCGCGTTTTTCCCGGCGAATACGCAGCGGAGCATCGGTGATATTTTGCAGCACCGTCCGGTGTGGAAACAGGTTGAACTGCTGGAAGACCATGCCAATCCGCTGACGCTGTTCGGCGACGCTCTTTTCCGGTAGCTCAACCAGATGCTGCCCTTTACGCCGGTAGCCCACCAGCGACTTGCCGACGTGAATGGTTCCGGCATCCAGTTTTTCCAGATGGTTAATGCAGCGCAGCAGCGTGGATTTTCCCGATCCGGAAGGACCGAGGATCACCGTCACAGATCCGGCGGCAATATCCATATTGATATCCTGCAACACCGTGCGGCCAGAGAACTGCTTGTGAATACCGCGCAGGCTGATCGCCTCACTCATGACTGATGCTCCTGTTGTTCAACTGCCCGGCGGAACCAGCGTTTTTTTACCGGCGTATTGCCGCGGCTGAACCACACTTCCACATAGTGCTGACCCACTGACAGTACGGAAGTCATCAGCAGATACCAGGCCGTGGCCACCAGCAGCAGCGGGATCACCTCATAGGTGCGCTGATAAATAATCTGTGCGGAATAAAGCACATCCTGCAGGGCGATCACCGAGACAACGGCGGTGGTTTTCAACTGACCGATCACCTCATTCCCGGCGGGCGGCAAGATGGTTCGCATTGCCTGTGGCAGCACAGTCTGGCGGAAAATCTGGCCTGGACGATAGCCCAGTGCTTTGGCCGCTTCCAGCTGACCCGGATTCACACTCTGGATCCCGGCGCGGATGATTTCGGCCGCATAGGCGGACTGATGCATGACCAGCGCAATTACCGCCGCGCTGAACGGGCTGATGATTTCATTGGTGCTGGCGCTCCAGATTTCGCCCAGATACGGCAGGGAAAACGATAGCTTAGGATACAGCGCCGCAATGTTGTACCAGAGGAACAGCTGCACCAGCATCGGCACCGCGCGGAAAAACCACGTATAAGCCCAGCTCACCCCCACCAGTACCGGGTTCGCGGACAGGCGCATCAGCGCCAGCAGCGTGCCACCGGCAAAACCGAACAGTACAGAAATGACCGTCAGCTTAAGAGTCATCATCACGCCATTCAGGATCGAGGTTTCCGTCAGGTTCTGCGCCACCACGTCCCACTCAAAGCGCGGGTTGCTGACAACAGATGACCCCATCAGTGCCATCAGTAGCAGCACAATCAGGGCACTGAACCAGCGACCGTAGTGACGGTGTCCGACGATACGCAGCCCGGCGTTGGGGTCGTCAGGCCTGACACTCATTTCGCGATCTCTTCATTCAGGCCAGCGCTTTTCACCGCGCCAAAACCGATCTCCCATTTGTCGAGGATCTGCTGGTACGTCCCGTCCTTGATCAGCGAGTTCAGAGCGGCCTGCACCGGTTTTTCCAGTGGAGAATCTTTCGGTAGCGCGAGAGAAACGATGGTGTCTTCAATGGTGATTTCGCCTGCAAGCGATAACGCTTTGACCTGGCTGGCCTGATAGCGCAGGCCTTCATACGGACCAAAGAACATCGGCACGCGGCCGCTCATAACCGCCTGAACGCCCGCAGGACGATCCGGGAAGACCGGGATAGTAATCGCGGGCTTATTGCCGGCGACGCAGGCATCACTGGCGGTTTGCAGACGGGTGATCTGCGAAGTACCTGCCCCGGCCCCTACCGTTTTGCCGCAGAGTTCTGTAAAGGTGTTAAATGGCCCCAGCGCGGCGTCTTTACGGGAAATCAGCGCCAGCTTTGACGCATTGTAATAGCCGACGAAATCCACCTGCTGCAGGCGTTTCTTATTGGCATCAATATTCGACGCGGCCAGATCATACCGGCCGGATTTCAGGCCAGGAATGATGTTGTCAAAGCCACCGGTATCCCGCCAGTGCACCGCAATACCCAGACGGTCGGCGACCGCGCTGACAATATCAATTTCACGTCCGGCGAGGGTCTTATTATCCGCCTGATAGAAAGTGGTCGGTGGCGTGTTCGGGTTAGTTCCCGCCACGATATAACCTTTTTTCAGGATGTCAGCGGGCAGCGTGGCGTGCAGGGCCGCATCCGCCTTCGCTTTAATGCTGGGGGTAAACGCCACATTCTGATCGGCGGCCACGGCTGACGACAGCGGTACCAGAGCAAGAAGAACAGCGGTCAGGGCAGAGGATTTCATCGGTTATTCCTTCTCAGTCGCCAGTGCAGGGACGGCGGCAAAATTTTCATCAAACGGCGGCAGGCCAAGGTTTTCACGCAGGGTTGGGTACTGGTATTCCGTGCGGAACAGGCCGCGGCGCTGTAACTCAGGCACCACCAGCTCAACAAACAGTTCCAGCTGATTAGGCAGGACGGCAGGCATGATGTTAAAACCATCCGCCCCGCCCTGCTCCAGCCACTGCTGGAAGTCATCGGCAATATCTTCGGCCGTACCGACGATAACGCGATGACCGCGGGAACCGGCAGCCACGGCGGCCAGCTGGCGCAGGGTGAGGTTCTCACGTGCCGCCAGCTCGGTCAGCAGCTTCACGCGGCTCTGGCCACCTTCGGTTCCGCCAATTTCCGGCACCGGGCCATCCAGCGGATACGCGGTCATGTCCACGCCGAAGCGCGCTGACAGCTGCTCAATGCCGTTATCGATATCCACCAGCTCATTCAGCTGATCCCAGGTTTCCTGAGCTTCGGCGCGACTGCGACCCACGATCGGCATGACTCCGGGCAGGATCAGCAGATGATCGGGATGACGCCCGGCATCGCGTACAAACTGTTTCTGGCTGCGGTAAAACGCCTGGCCCTCTTCCAGCGACGCCGCCGCAGTAAACACCACCTCCGCCGTTTGCGCCGCCAGCTTCTGGCCCGCCGGAGAAGACCCGGCTTCAATAATCACCGGACGCCCCTGCGGGGAGCGGGCAATATTGAGCGGGCCCTGGACCTGGAAGTATTTTCCTTTGTGGTTCGCGGCGTGGATTTTCGCTTCATCAGAGTACCGGCCCGTCTCTTTTTCACGCACGATGGCACCGTCTTCCCAACCGTTCCACAGCTTGAAGGTCACATCGAGGAATTCTCTCGCCACATCATAACGTTCCGCATGAGACGGCAAATCTTCACGACTGAAGTTGCGGGCCGCATCGGCAGAGAACGAGGTCACCACGTTCCATGCGCCACGTCCGCGGCTGATGTGATCGACGGACGACAGCGCGCGCGCCAGATGGAACGGCTGGTCAAAGGTGGTCGATGCCGTCGCAGCCAGACCGATGTGCTGCGTCTGCACGGCCAGCGCCGACAGCAGCGTCAGCGGCTCCAGACGGGACATGGTGGAGGGCAAACGGTGCACGCTGGTCGCCAGCGCATCGCCCACAAAGAACATATCGAACTTTCCCTCTTCGCCTTTTTTAGCGATCCAGGTAAACCAGTCAACGTCGGTCGGCGACCCCTTGGCACCTTCCGCGCGCCAGCCGCCAACGTGGTGGCCCAGCGCCTGAACAAACAGACCGAGGCGCAGCTGACGTGACGACGTTTTTTGCACAGACATAAGAGATCCTTTTCGTTATTGGCTAATCAGAAAAATAAGATGATGCAGTGCGTCTGCGTCGGGCAGACGGGCCTCCCTGAGGAGGGTTTGCGCCTGCGCATCAGGCAGCGCCGCAAGGCTGCGTTGTAATTTGGCCTGCACATCGGTGAAAGCGGCCGCGGTTTCGCGGCGGGTGACACAGTGGCTCAGGGTGCGTCCATCACTCAGCCACAGCGTGACACAGTGAAAACGACGATCCGGGTCAAGTTCGTCGGCCGGTGCGGTGGGATCCGGCCGACGGGTGACACGTGACGCCAGCGCCGCAATAGCAGATTTCACCGGAGATTCGCTGTAATTTTCCAGGGCCACGCCCCCATGTATCAGCGCATCTGCAATGACGTATTCCAGGCTGAAGCGCGCTTCCACCCCATTCTGCGGGGCGATAATATTTGCAGCGGTATCCGCACCCGGCGGGAAACTGACCTCAATACGTTCGATCACGTCCAGGGTCGTTTCTACCCCGGCGGCCAGCAGCTGTTCACGCAGCACAAATGCCGCTTCTGCCGCGCTGTGCGTACCGCCGCAGGTTGGATAGCGTTTAAACTCCAGGCCCGGCTCCTCAATGCGCCACGGCTGACCCCAGCCGCTCAGTAGCGCCTGCGGCTGCCCGGCGCCAAAACCCAGCGTCTGCAGAAAGCTGTCCAGTACACCGCTGCGCTGACCACCAAACCCTGCCTGCGCCAGCAGTACGCTGCTGACTGCACTGCGTGCCGCCAGGCCAGCGTGCAACGGTTTTGCCGCTGAACCAAACTGGCTGCGCAGCCCGGAGGCCTGGGTCGCCGCCAGACCAATGGCTACTTCGGTTTCCGCGGTGCTGAGTGCCAGCAGACGACAGGCAGCGCCCGCCGCCGCAACGGTGCCCAGCGTGGCGGTACTGTGGAAACCGGCAGAATAGTGTCGGGTGCCGATGGCTTTCCCCAGCCGGCCTGCCAGCTCCACACCCACGATATAGGCATCAAGAAACTGTTCCGCCGTGACTGAGCGATTGTCTTTACTTAGCGCCAGCAGCGCAGAGAGCACCACCGTTGTCGGGTGACCCCGAAAAGCGGTATGGTAATCATCGAAATCCAGCGAGTGGCTCATATAACCAAGCTGTAAGGCGAGATTTTCCCGGGAGTGCTCGGCCGGATAGACACGAAACACCGCATCCAGACCGCTATCGATGACACTGCCGTGCAGTACAGGAAACAGACAGGCGAAATAATCCGTTACGCCGTCACGGGCGTAACGCCGCTGTTCCTCGCCGGGATGATGGCTGGAAATATGCTGAGCCAGCTGGGCGGTAAGTGAAATGTTCAAAAGACACCTTTTTTAATAAGGTATTGACATAAATCAATACGTTATAAATTACTGCTATTTTCTTCCCTTAGCACGCCGCCAGCCAATAACCAACGGTTATAGTTCATACCGAAATAAACTAAGAAAAAGGGTAGACGCCAATCTCTTTAATCAGCATACGATTCCGCACAGACAGGATGGCGCGAGGGTGCCGATGAAAAACGCATTGACCTCAGAACGTAACGCGCTAAGGTTAATCTCACATCCCAGGCCAAACAGCATACATCTCTTTAAGGAGTGACAAATGGCGACAGAATACGCAACCCTCGCCGGAGGCTGCTTCTGGTGTACTGAAGCAGTGTTCAAACAAATCAACGGCGTGCAGTCACTGGAAAGTGGTTATATTGGCGGTCATACGGAGAATCCGACCTATAAGCAGGTGTGCAACGGGGATACCGGGCACGCAGAAGCGATCCGTATCGGATTTGATCCTGACGTTATCAGCTACGGCGATCTACTGGATATCAGTTTCGCCACGCACGATCCCACCCAGCTTAACCGCCAGGGGAATGATATTGGCACGCAGTACCGTTCCGCTATTTTCCCTGCCAGCCCGGAGCAGGAAGCTGAAGCACAGGCGGCCATTGCACGTGCGCAGGCAGAACATACCGATCCGGTGGTAACCACCATCGAAGCCGATGCCACCTGGTATCCGGCGGAAGATTATCATCAGGACTACTGGGCCGGAGAAGGACAGGAAAACCGTTACTGCCTGGCCGTGATCCCCCCCAAGCTGCAGAAGCTGCGTAACCGCTTTGCCGCTAAGACCGTCACGGGCTAGTTACCCTCCAGCGCCAGCCGCCGTTCGGCTGGCGCTGTGCACCGAATAGAGCGCCACTCCCCTCCCATACACGACAGCAGCACCAGCAGCCACATCACCCACTGATAACCATAAACGGCTCCGCCGGACTAATACATACGGGTCGCCACCCCCAACCCCAGTGCGCCCCCCAGGTTGTGCAGCGTCCAGGCTATTCCTATACCCTGCCCGTGCTGTGGCGGCGGTAAGGCGTTCAACGCTGCCGTCACCGAAAGCCCGAGGATCGCCCCCATCATGACCCCGGCCAGCGCGATCCGACTGAGCGAGAGCGTGCTGGCGGACGCGCTCTGTAACAGCGCGGAGCAGGTCAGCAGAAAAAATCCGGCCGTCATCACTCGCCACGGCCCGTACCTGTCACCCAGCCGCCCCGCCACGGGTGAAATCAGCGCCATCACCAGCGTCACCGGCAGCAGCATCAGACCCAGCTGCGCATCACTGAGGCCGAATCGTTCAACCAGCCGGAACGGCATCAGCATAAAGGCAACACAGTAAAAGATGGCCAGAAGCACCGACAAGACACAGGCACGGCAAAAGGCACCACAACCCAGAACGCTGAAATCAATCAGCGGTTGTACCGTCTGCCGCTCTACGCGCACGAAAACCAGCAGGAACAGTATGGCCGTCCCCAGCGTTGCCAGAGAAACGAAAGCCGACCAGCCCCAGTGTTTTACATAACCCGACCAGACCAGCAGCGGCACCAGGCATGCCACCATCAATATCCAGCAGCGGTAGTCCACGCGCGGACGGGGGGATGGGGCGCAGACGGTATCTGTTCCAGACAGAGCATAAAACTGAGCAGGATCAGCGGCACATTAAGCAGGAAAACAGATTGCCAGCCAAACATGCTGACCAGCCATCCTCCGGCTACCGGACCAACCGCCAGGCCCAGCCCATTGGCGGCAAAGAGCAGGCCAAGCGCCCTCCCCCGCCGTTACTCTGGTACCGCGTTAACCAGAATAGCGGCGGTCACGGTGTAGAGTACGGCACACCCTGCGCCCTGCAGCAGACGGAAGAGGTTTAACATCGTCAGTCCCGATGACAGCCCGGCACCCAGCGAGGCCAGGCCAAATACCAGCATGCCGGCAAACACCGACGACTGCGCTGCGCCATTGACGCACTGCTTGCCGCCTTCCCACGCTAAAACATGCCCAGGGGTGATATCTGCGTTCTCTCTCCCCTGCCAGCAAGCTCTCTTATCTCTTTCCTCAAACGGCCGCACTATAATCACGGGATTCAGGGATTCAGGGATTCAGGGATTCAGGGATTCAGGGATTCAGGGATTCAGGGATTCAGGGATTCAGGGATTCAGGGATTCAGGGATTCAGGCAGAGCAGTCTTCGCTTATGACAGGCAAATGCAATAGCGAGCATCTCAGCATCTCAGCATCTCAGCATCTCAGCATCTCAGCATCTCAGCATCTCAGCATCTCAGCATCTCAGCATCTCAGCATCTCAGCATCTCAGCATCTCAGCATCTCAGCATCTCAGGATACTGCAAGGGAGACAGCGGCGAATGTCAATAAGAGGATTGCAGGATTGCAGGATTGCAGGATTGCAGGATTGCAGGATTGCAGGATTGCAGGATTGCAGGATAATTTTATCCCTGCCGGGAATGACAACAAGCAGTAACGGTGGGTATCTCAGGATTCAATGATTCAATGATTCAATGATTCAATGATTCAATGATTCAATGATTCAATGATTCAATGATTCAATAATTTTAGAATCACCTCTTCATATTACGTCATGCAGATAAAGCGACATATCAGTGTGCTTAAAGCGATAAAGGATAGGGAGGGGAAAGATAAGGATTCGGTAATCCTGCAATTACATGATTACATGATTACATGATTACATGATTATCAAATCCTGGGATATTGTTTGCAACCGATGATTACGGTATCTTTGTATCGCAGGATGACAGAATCCTGTGATGTTAAAATCCTATAATCCCAGGATTCTGTCATCCCGGGATATGAGCCAGAATCCTGCAGGAGTGCGTCATGGCGACAAAAATCATTTCTTTCCTGAACGGAAAGGGTGGGGTAGGGAAGACCACCACCTCCATCAATATTGCCACCTGCCTTGCGCGTAAAGGGCATCGCGTCGTGATGGTTGATACCGATCCTCAGGGCAGTATCAGTAACTGGTATGATGAAACGAAGTGCAAATTTGACCTTGCTGAAGCCGCTTCTGAAAAAGAGGTGTATACCGTCCGTAAGCAGTTGAAAGAGTATGATTATGTGGTGATTGATGGTGCTGCTGCGATCACCGCTATTTCGTCTGCTGCCGTGATGGTCAGCGATCTGGTACTTATCCCGGTCACACCTTCGCCGCTTGATTTCGCCGCCTGTGGCGCCATTCTTGCCGTTGTCGAAGCAAGGGAAAATTTGCAGCCGGTGATTGCCCGTTTCCTGATCACCAAAAAAGTAGCCTCGACCCGTATGCTTGAAGTTCTGAAAGAATCCATCCAGGACACAGGCGTACCAGCGCTTAAAACGGCCACAACACAGCGTCAGGTGTATATACGCACAATGCTCGATGGCGGAACCGTATTTGATACAACTGACGGGAATGCGAAAGGGGAAATTGAAGTCATGACTAACGAGATCCTGGAGTTACTGGCATGAAAATGAAACTGGGACAACATCGTCAGCTGGCACCTGCACTGGATGCAGTCAGCAGACCTTCTACCGGCGCGGTTAAGAAGCTGCAAACGAATATTGATGAAGATCTTCACCGTCGCTTCAAAACAGCCTGTTTTATGCAGGGTCGGGAAATGAAAGACGTCCTGACAGAGCTCATTGAAGGCTGGCTGCCCGAGAATGAAGCCCGATAGCCTGCGGCCTGGTCAACCACGGATCCTTCCACTGCTGTCCGATACCGTTCTGAAACGCGATCCGCGGGAGGATCCTTTTAAAAAAAAGATCGCATCGTCTTTGTTTTTCTTTTTATTTGTTTAGATCTTTAACTTTAAGGGCTGTTTTTTCTTTTAAGGATCAGCGCCTTACAGCGCAATAAGTGGAGTGATTTCCTGCGTCAGGTGGAGTGATTTTCTGTCTGATGTGGAGTGATTTCCTGCTATACGTAGAGTTTTTTCCTGTTGATAACTTTATGATTTATCGGAATATTATTATGTGGAGACATTTTCTGTGGATAACTGTTTTCACGATCCTTTCTGATACCGCCTTATTTCCGCCGCTATTTTTCTCATTTCCTGCCAGAAGATGATCTATCACTCCTGTTGGCGGTGACATAAAAGTGACATCGTCACTGTAATACAACCTGTAACCTATCAGGGTTAGTGTCGCTTGCAGTACTTAATCAAGTTATACCAATACGTTAGCTGTAACTAGCGTTTTATACGTGGAGAGATTTTCTGTCGTTACCTGGCCATCACCTCTTCATGTGGAATGATTTTCTGTGCTGCTAAAAAAAACCTGCAGCGGCCTAACGTGGAGAGATTTTCTGTCATATCCTGATTTGTGACAATGTCACCTCGACGTTATATGTGGAATGATTTTATGTGGCTGGCGGTATCACGCTGTCGGGAGGTTAAACGTGGATAAATTTTCTGTGACAGGTGGAGTCTTTTCCTGCTGAGCTCCTGCAGGATCGGCAAAATTTATGCCGGCAGGGGACGGTTCAGGCGATAATGTGGAAAGATTTCCTGTAATCGTGAAAGGTTAATCCATTGAATTTACGCATAATTAATTCATCATGCGTGTTGTCATTTTTTATCCTGTGCAGCCAGTTGCCATCATGTGGAGGAATTTTCTGTAGGGAAGGGCTAAAGGTGGAGATATTTTCTGTTGCTGACATGGGTGATATGTGGAGTCATTTTATGTCATGCAGGGGTGAAAAAAGGATCCTTACAGCCCCACAGACGATCCGGCTGCAGGCCTATGTGGAAAGATTTTATGTTTGCAGACTACAGTTGCCTGCATAACCAGCTGATTGTTAATATAAAATAACCGCGATATTTCACTTTACCTTGATAATTTTTGTGTGGAATACTTTGCTGAACTTTCCACAAAGGGATCCTGTAAAAATGGAGCTTAACAAACTGACGGTTGTGCAAGGTAATGACCTCCTGGAGGGAGCATACAGCGTCACACTGGATGAAATGCGTTTGCTGAACCTTGCACTGGCCCAGATTGACAGCAGGAAACCCCAGCCCGATGCGCTTTACCGTCTTTTTCCCCATGATTATCAGCGAATTTACGGCCTTAATCCCACCAGCAGCCACCGCCAGCTGCGGGAAGCCGCTGAGAGTCTGATGAAAAAGCCCGTGACCATTTATCTGCCCGACCGTAAGACCGGCAAGATGCGAACCGTGCAACTGTCGTGGTTTTCCCGTCTCGAATATGTCAGCAGTGATGAGCAAAGTGCCGTCGTACTGCGCTTTGGCCAGGATGTTGCTCCCTATCTCTATGAGCTGAAGGAGTCGTTCACCAAGCTCAATTTTGCCAATATTGCCAAGCTTGATACTTCATTTTCTGTGCGTCTGTATGGCTGGCTGATCAAGGCAAAAAACCTGTATGGACGTAAATCCAGTAAGGCCATTGAGGTCACGCTGGCGCTTGACTGGATGCGGGAAAAGGCGGGTCTTCAGGGCAAGTACGAGGATTATCGCGACTTTCGTCAGAAGTTGCTGGAGCCGACACTGGCACGTATTAACGCCAATACCGACATTTCGGTGATCTGGGAGCCGGTCAAAAAAGGCCGCACCGTCGTTTCCATCAAGTTTTCCTACGTGGATGAATCTGCGCCTGAAGCCAGCAAACCCCTGCGGCCAAAATTCCCGCGACGTCCGCGTGCGGTGGCAGGATCTGAGTTGGAAGGGGACTGGGCGCGTCGCTGTATTACCATTATGGAGCAGTACCGTACCCGTCTGACAGCATATGATCGCGCAGAGAAAGTTCCCCTCACGGATGTCAGAAAGCTGGCCACGTGGTACAAAACAATCGGCGATAAAATCAGCCACAAGCGTGTGATGGCAGAAGTTGCGGAACGTGCGAAAAAATAATATATAAATCAGTTTGATAGCTATATATTCTAGAAGGTTTTTTACTGGTTAAAGTAAGTTACTCACCGGATTATCCCCCGTTTCTGTGGATAAATTTCCTGTTGCTGGGCCAGCAGGCACGCCGGACGTCGTTCATATCAGGAACAGGAAATCTCTCCACATTAGTCGTATTCTGTCGGCTGAAACCGGGGCCGGTGACGCTCATAACCCCATATTTTTCAACACATCTCCCAGTCTGCCGTCTTTACGATCCCTGCTGACCTAATGCTTCCACTGTGATAAAGGCAGTGCGCAGACTCTCCGCGGTGACAGGGACAGAGAGGGCATGAATCGACTCCTCCGGACGCAGCGTATGAGCGATCACCTGCTCAATGTCACTCTGGTTGCCAATATCCACCCCTAACTCCGCCAGGGTGGCCGGCAGATTAAATCGCTGATAAGCGGCGATCAGCTGTCGTGCTGTTTCAATCTGTGACAGCAGGACGCACTGGACCAGAATGCCATAAGCGACTTTTGTCCCATGCAGAAAGCGGGCTGTCTGCGGCAGCACGGTCAGACCATTGTGAACCGAATGGGCGGCAGCAATGCGCGTATAGCGCTCTCCCAGCCCGCCGACCATCCCACCACCGGCAATAATCGCATCAATCACATCGCGGAAATCCTGACTTAATACGCCCTGGTGCTGATCTTCCAGCGCGGTGGCGCTCTGCTTAAGCAGGATGTCGCGCACTGTGGCCGCGGTGTCGATGCCAAGCCGTACTGTCAGAGGCAGGTTCTGTGGTTGCGGGGCCAGCACGACCGCTTCGTACCACTTTGCCAGCGTGTCACCGATCCCCGCCAGCAGGTATTCCACCGGGGCCTGCAGCAGGATTTCAGGTTCAACCAGTACCAGGTGGTTGGCATCCTTAAAGACTTCATAATGGGATGCCTGACCGGCAGCGTTATACCAGACTGACAGTGGGGTCCAGGCGGCGCAGGTGGCGGCAATGGTTGGAACCGCCACGCAGGGGACATTCAGGCGGCGTGCAAGGGTTTTGGCGGTATCCAGCAGGGCACCGCCGCCGACGCCGATCACTACCTGTCGGTCGTCTCCGCAGGCCGTTGCCAGCGTACCAATATCCTGCTCCGTACAGTGCCCCCCAAAGGGAAGATGGCGGACACCCGCCAGAGAGAAACTGTCGGGCAGCCACGGCCTGGCCGCTGCGATGGCGCGCTCGCCGAAGATCCACACGGCGTGGGAAAGCTGATCCTGGCGGTAAAAGTCGTTCAGGCGTTGCAATGCGCCAGGGTGAGAATAGTAGTTGGCCGGGCCAGCGACGACCTGAATATCTGTATTTTCCATAAGTGTCCCTTTGTTTTTATTTATCCTGCTGTCGTGGGTTGCAACTGGCTAATACTTTTTTTGCAGATAGATATTCTTTTTACTTCTTTGTCAGAGAGTTAGCGGCTGTGAAAAAGTGACAGGCCGGTCTTTCAGAGACGACCTGCGTCAAAAAAAAGAGGCCCTTTTCCGCTTTCGCTACAGGGATTTTTACTATGAAACCATTTATCGCCTTACTGACGCTCTGGGTCGCCAGCGCTTTATCTGTCTGCGCTGCCACACTGGCGCCGTTACCGGAGAAGATCGCCAGCCATGACGGGCCGATCCGTATTGCAGTGATCCGTAACCTGGGGTCTGATGACAACACCACGCAGTTCGTTCAGGGGGCCGTTCAGCAGGGGAAAGCGCTGGGCTTTAAAGTCAGTACTTTTTTAAGCAACGGCGATGACGCTCGCTTTCAGGATTTCGTCGAACAGGCCATCAGCCAGAAGTACGACGGCATTATCCTTTCACAAGGGAGGGCCCCTTATTCCACTGGCCTGATTAAGCGTATAACCAACAGCGGGATTGCGGTGTCAGTATTCGATACAGCGACAGAGGGGGATGTGCCGGGCGCAACCGTGACGCAACAGGACGATGCATCGCTGACCGCACTCTCATTTGGCCAGCTGATTAAGGATCACCACGGAAAAGCCAATATTATCAAACTTTGGGTGGCCGGTTATCCACCGATGGAGCGCCGTCAGGCGGCGTACAGGGAACTGCTGCAGACGAACCCGGGTATTCAGGAACTGGAGTCGGTGGGGGCGGTCTCCTCCGATGTGCAGGGTGATACAGCCAACAAAGTCGGTGCGCTGCTGGCCAAATATCCGAAAGGGAAGGTGGATGCTATCTGGGGAACCTGGGATGCGTTCAGCCAGGGGGCGCTGAAGGCGCTGAAAGAGAACGGCCGTACCGAGATAAAGCTCTACAGCATTGATGTCTCTGACCAGGATTTGCAACTGATGCGCGAAGCTGGCAGCCCGTGGAAAGTCACCGCAGCGGTCGATCCTAAACTGATCGGCGCCACTAACATGCGTCTGATTGCCCTCAAGCTGGCAGGTGAACCCACCCCGGCAACTTATGACTTCAGGGCAACGGTGATCCCACAGGCGCTGCTGGTGAGTCAGCCGGGTAACGTCAATATGGCCAGTCTGAATACGGTGATCCCGGGTTGGGGACAGACGGAAGACTTTATCGCCCCCTGGTTTTCTACGCTTGAAGCGAAGCACAAAAAATAAGGGATGCCGATGAGTCACACACTTCCCACGCCGGAATACAGCCGGAATATGCGGTTGATCGGCCACAGCGATCAGGGTGGCAGGCCGGATGGGGTACAGCTGATGGTACACCGCGGTTATGCCTATATCGGTCACATGGTGTCAAAGGGATTCTCGGTCGTTGATGTGCGCGATGCTAAACATCCCCGTGCGGTGGCCTATATTCCTGCTCCGCCAGGGACATGGAATGTTCATCTCCAGGCCCATGACGACCTACTGCTGGTGATTAACGCCCGCGATCTGTTTGCCGATGTACGTTTCGCTGATGAAAAAGTCTATTACACCCGCTCTGTGGGGGAAACCGTCAGTGACGTGCAGGAAAGAAGCTGGTGTGCCGGGCTGCGTCTGTTCGATATTTCCACGCCGGATAAGCCCCGCGAGATCAGCTTCCTCTCCCTGAATGGCATTGGCATTCATCGCATCTGGTATGCAGGGGGGCGCTGGGCCTATGTTTCAGCGCTGACTGACGGCTTTAGCGATTACATTTTCCTGACCATCGATCTGGCCGACCCGCTGAAACCGGAAGTCGCCGGGCGCTGGTGGCTGCCGGGAATGAATACTGCGGCCGGGGAAAAACCTGGCTGGGCGGAAGGAAAGCGGTATGCCCTGCATCATGCCATTATCAGCGGGGACGTGGCCTATGGCAGCTGGCGTGACGGCGGACTGACGCTGCTGGACGTCAGCGACAGGACAAAACCTGAGCTGATCAGCCACTGCAACTGGAGCCCGCCCTTTGGCGGCGGAACACATACTGCGCTCCCGCTGCCGGATCGCGATCTCCTGGTGGTGCTGGATGAAGCGGTGCTGGACAATCAGGAAGATGGGGAAAAGCATATCTGGCTGTTTGATATTCGTGAGCCGACTCATCCGGTCAGCATCTCCACATTCCCGCAGCCTGATGAGCGCGATTATGTGGCGAAAGGGGCGCACTTTGGCCCACATAACCTGCATGAGAACCGTCCCGGCAGTTTTGTCAGCTCCACGCTGATTTTTGCTACCTGGCAGAACGCCGGCGTCCGCGCCGTCGATATCAGCAATCCGTACCGGCCGGTAGAAACCGGTGCGCTGGTGCCTGCGGCGCCACAGCGGATGATGGACACACGCCCTGGTCGCCCCCGTGTCATCCAGTCCTGCGACGTCTTTGTTGACGCTCAGGGCATCATTTACAGCACCGACTACAACGGCGGACTGTCAATTATCGAATACCTTGGATAACCCTCCGCCGTTCTGCTCAGGCATCTTCACAGGGTGCCTTTTTTCTTTCCCGTCTGCTGGTGCCGGACATTGTGTGGGTATTTAATTGTTATGTTATAACATAATAAATATTTTCACTGTCAGGATTAACACACCGATGCAGCGCATTCCCCTTACTGTCCTCAATGGTTTTCTTGGTGCAGGCAAAACCACACTGTTAAAAAGCCTGCTGATGCAGGCTCATCGTCAGCATCTGAGCGTCAGCGTGATTGTCAACGATATGAGCGAGTTGGATATTGACGGCGTGCTGATTGCCAACACGGAAATCGTCGGACGTGAACAGCATAATTTTATTACCGTTTCCGCTGACAGCATCAGCAGCCGCAGTGGTATTGTCAGACTTGCCACCGCACTGGATACGCTGGTCACCAAGCGGCGGCCTGATCATATCTTCCTCGAAACCTCCGGTAGCAGCCACCCGCTGCCACTGATTAAGCTGTTGCGCGACCACCCCGCGTCAGACTGCAGGGTCTGCTGTCACTGATGGATGCGGTGATGCTGCAAAACGACTATGCCGGAGCCGGCACGCTGCTGCCGCGCTGGCAGGAGAATGTTCGCCGTCGCCGGCGCGGGATCGAGGATCTGCTGGCGGAGCAGCTCCTGTTTTGCAGTCATCTGATGCTGACTAAAACCGACCGCCTGCCC
Organism: Erwinia persicina; assembly: GCF_019844095.1. Taxonomy (NCBI): domain Bacteria; kingdom Pseudomonadati; phylum Pseudomonadota; class Gammaproteobacteria; order Enterobacterales; family Erwiniaceae; genus Erwinia; species Erwinia persicina. The sequence continues at coordinate 113,064 of NZ_CP082142.1, forward strand.
GCCGGTGCGGTGATGACGATTGCCCGCGCGCTCCATCAGATTAATCCCGGCGTGGGGGTGACAGCGCTCCCCTGGGGCAACCTGCCCCTGAAGGAGGTGCTGGCGATACCGGAGTATGATTTCCACCGTGTGGCGAAGCTGGTTGATGAGCTGGAGGAGGTCGTTGAACAGCCGTCCGGCAACGGCCAGCCCTATGAGATTGAATCGCGGGTGATCGAGGACGATCGTCCTTTTCATCCGCGGCGGCTGTGGGACACCTGTCAGCAGCAGCTGGGGGAGGGGATCCACCGCAGTAAAGGTTTTTTCTGGCTGCCTGGCAGGGACGATCTGGCGCTGTTATGGAATCAGGCATCAGGCAGTATTGGCCTGGAATTTATCAGCTACTGGAAAGCCGGGATACTCGCCCACAAAGACAACCATCTTGGGGCTGAAGAACGTCGTATACTGCAACAGCAGCTGGATGCGCAGCCGGGGCGTTTTGGCGACCGGCGCTGCCGACTGACGGTGATCGGACAGCGAAATCAGCTGGATGATTTTTGCCTCGCGCTGCACCGTTGTTTTCTGACTGAGCAGGAAATCGCCTGGTGGCAGGGCGGGGGGCGTTTAACGATCCCTGGCCGCAGAAGGTCGGCAGGCTGAAAAGCTGAGCGGGAGACCATAACAGGGTTTGCCTGCGTCATGTTCCCCTGAGAAGGGGTTGTGACGCAGGGGCATGACAAATGCTTCTATAATTCAATGCGATTGAATAAAATCCATTTAACACATCATTGATGAGAAAGAATCATGACGGAACTGAAGATGGCTGTCCCGGCGATCGGCATTGATTTAGGCACCACCAACAGTTTGATCAGTGTCTGGCAGGAGGGGCAGGCCCGGCTGATCCCCAATGCATTAAATGAATACCTCACGCCATCGGTGGTCAGTCTGGATAATGATGGCCGTATGCTGATTGGTCGCCCGGCACTGTCGCGTCTGACAACCCATCCGCAGCAAACGGCGGCACTCTTTAAGCGTTTTATGGGCAGTAAGAAACAGTTCCGGCTTGGAAAAGAAACCTTCGATGCGCCTGAGCTGTCGGCGCTGGTGCTTAAATCCCTCAAAGCGGATGCCCAGACCTACCTCGGTCAGGAGATCACCGATGTGGTGATCTCCGTCCCTGCCTATTTCAGCGATGAACAACGTAAACAGACCCGGTTTGCCGCAGAACTGGCCGGACTCAATGCGGTCAGGCTGATTAACGAACCTACCGCCGCCTCTATGGCCTATGGCTTACATACCCAGAACACCGGCCGGACGCTGGTCTTCGATCTTGGCGGTGGAACTTTTGACGTGACGGTGCTGGAGTATGATCTGCCACTGATTGAAGTGCATGGCTCTGCCGGCGACAACTATCTTGGTGGCGAAGATTTTACCCAGGCGATTATTCAGGCCTGTTTCAGTGAATGGAAACTCACTGCGGAGATGCTCCCGCCACTGAACTGGCGCACCTGTACGACTGTGCTGAACAGCTCAAATGCCAGCTCGGTCAGCATAACGCTTCGCAGCAGCTGCGCTGGCAGTGGCAGGAGCAGACTAGGACGCTCTCATTTGATGAGGAGAAACTGGAACAGATCTGGTTACCGCTGATGACCCGGCTGCGTGCCCCATCGAACAGGCGCTGCACGACGCCCGACTGCGTCCGGAACAGCTTGATCATCTGGTGCTGGTGGGCGGGGCATCGCGGATGCCGGTGATTCAGAAACTGGTGGTGAAGCTGTTTGGTAAATTACCGCATCAACATCTGGATCCTGCCACCATTGTGGCGCTGGGTGCCGCCGCCCAGGCGGCCTGTCGCTTGCGTAATGAAGATATTGAAGAGGTGATCCTCACCGATGTCTGCCCGTATACGCTGGGCATTGCTACTGCCAGCGACCACAGGAGCGGGCTGTTTTCACCGATCCTGGAGCGTAATACCGTCGTACCGGCTTCACGGGTGGAGACCTTCACCACCCGCCATGCCGAACAGACGATGATACGCATTGCTATCTATCAGGGCGAAAATCCCTGGTCGCCAACAATATCTTTATCGATGAATTACAGGTACCGGTGAAACCCAACGGCGCGTTGCAGAATATCGACGTGCGTTTCAGCTATGACATCAACGGGTTGCTGGAAGTGGACGTCAACCTGCCTGACAGCGGTGAGTCATTCAGTAAAGTGATCGATCACAGCCCGATTGGCCTCAGTCCTGAACAGCAACAGCGGAGTCGTGAACGTTTAGCGTCGGTGAAAATTCATCCCCGTGACACGCTGGTGAACCGCAACTTGCTGGCGCGTTTAGAGAAATCCTGGGCGCAGTCGCTCGGGGACACCCGGGGACAGATTGGCCTGTGGTTAGAAGAATTTGAAACAGCGTTAGCCAGCCAACAGGAAAGCCATATCGCACCGCTGCGTCAGCGTCTGGAGGCGCTGCTGCAGGACATGACCCCGTAACCGGCAAAGAACGGCCGCCCGTCAAACGGGCGGCAGAGACTTATTTTTTGCTTTTTTTACGCCACCATCCCGGCGGAGGGCCAAAGCGGTTTGGCTCAGGCATGCCGCGTTTGAACAGATACATTCCCAGCAGCCTGAGTACCGGTATTTTAATTTCTTTCAGCTTATCCGCCGAGGCCAGACCTAAATCCCGCCCACGTCGGACGACAGCGCTGTAAAGATTCATTACGATCAGCAGTGCCGACAGGGCGGTATTTGCCAGCTGCCCCTCAACCAAAATCATGTTCACGAACAGGACAGCGAGCTTGCTTCCCAGCGCAATCTGCAATACCAGCCCACCCGCCCCACGCGTGAATTCACTCGCCAGAATTGCCAGAAATAACTGCGGCGCTGCGGGTATTCCGCAAACGCATTCTGACGGCTGGTATTGATCTGTAGCATTGTCGCTGCCGCTAATCGCAACGTGATGTCTGCACCGGGATCGTCAGCACAGCTTTCAGCAGCGTCACGCAGCTTTGCGTCCAGTACATATTCCGGACTGCTGCCAAGCTGGTGGATCCCCGGGCAACCGCCGGCGCGTGAAGGGCTCCGCTGGGCAGCATTTCATCAGGGGGCAACACCGGCCGCTGGCGCAACAGTAATTGCTGTTTAAAGGCGACGTCTTCCGGCGAGTGAGCGGTGAGCGCTTCCAGGGCTTCCAGATGATGCTGGGCATAACTCGCATTCTCATGCGACAGAAAAATCGCATGGAACAGGGCCTGATAAGGGAAGGGCGACTGACCCAGGCGCTCCTGCCACGCTGGCTGATAACGATAGAAATAGTGGGTGGCATTGGACGAGGTCTCATCACGCCGGGCAATGCATTCTTCGATACTGACGGGCAGCCGGGTCCAGCAGTTGAAATGCAGTGAGTTGTTCAGCTCAAGGTGGCTTTTCAGCTGGCTGACTTCATCGCCCCGGGCCAGGTCAATTTGGGTAAATACCTGATACATCGGCCAGAAGGGGTGCGATTCATCCAGCGGAAAATCTTTCAGCTGGCTGAGCAGGGCGATGTTATCAACCTCAAGGTCGAGCATCGCCACCAGCAACATCACCTGACGCAGCGCATCACGTGGTGGCGTCTGGCTGTCGTCCGGTAGCGTAATCGCGGCATTTTCGATGAGATAGCACAGCCAGCTGGTATGCGCCGGCAAGACACTTTCGCCATAGGCCGCATGTTGCGCCAGCCGGGTCAGGCTGTGCCGGGGAAGCGGCCGCCAGTGCCATAACCAGGCGATGCTCTGCTTCCAGGCCGCCCCCTCACTGTCGGCAAATCTTTCAGGTAACGGCGTCTCTTCAGGCGCGGATAACCACGCGCTGAACTCTGCCACCACCGGTGAGCCCTGAAGCCACGCCAGACGCTGCAGGGCCTGGCGCTGCAGACCGCGTAAGATAAGCATTTGCAGCGGCGTGCCGGAAACCGGCTGGTCGACGATCGCCTGTAGCAACGCTTCATTGCCCAGGGTTAACATGCTGGCCTGCCAGTAGAGATGCCGCAGTTCATCTGTGCCATCTTCCTGCAAAAGATGCACGAACATGACCTGTGGGCGATAGCGGCCCGATTTCCAGCTGATGAAGTCAGCGGCCAGGGGCGAAACATCGACCTGCGTTGCTTCGGCCCAGCGCACCAGCGTTTGCGGGACTGTGCCTGTGGTCGGTATGCGCTTTCATTATCGCCGGTGGCGGAGTCGACAGGCGCAAATTCCGGGCGGTCAAAGGCCTGAATCAGCAGGGGAAGATAATCCGTAAAATGGCGGGCACACCAGGCCAGCAACCACTGCTCAGCTTCAGCATGTTGGTACTGCTCATGCAGGGTCAGCCACAGTGGGAAAGCGGTTTCATTATCCCCCATCATGCCGCAGTGGCTGGCGCTCAGATAGAGCCACTCCGGATCATTCGGATGGCGTTCAAGCTGCCCGAGACAGTAGTCACGCATTATCGCGTTCGATGTCGCCGCGACATTAAACCAGCGTACGACCTGATTCATCAGACGCGGACAGGATGGCCAGAAAATGACACGCGGTTCTTCCAGCAGATAGCGCAACCAGCCCGTCGGTTGTTCCCAGTAAAAATGCCGGACCTGATGGAAATAACTCCGCGTTTCGTCTTGTGCTGCCAGGCTGAGAGGGGCCAGCGTGGCAAGATCGAACATGTCGCCACTGTCGGCAAAGTCCAGCAGCTCGTCTGCCCGCCGCGCCGTGTCCTGATCAAGCTCCGGCAGACGCATCCGCCACTGCAGGCGGTTAGCCAGCAGTAAAAGGCAGTCGGCAGAAACAGGGTGTACCAGTAAAGCGGTCTCCAGCAACGGCCAGCGAAGCTGATCGACAGTGGCGACGGGGTGATCGTCCAACCGGCTGATAAACCGCTGCCAGCTCAGGGCAGATAACGCTCTGCCGGAGAGGCGAGTAGCCTGCTGAAAACATCAAGCAGACCTGTGGGGTCGGTATCTGCTGCTGTAACCGGCGGTTCAACAGGCAACAGGGTGGCGGGTGCTTCCATGCCTTTTCGCGCCTGTTCATAGGCCTCACGCAAACGCTTAAAACCTGCCGGATCGCTTTCCGGATGAAACGTGGGCAGCAGTTTGCGATAGGCCTGGCGAATGACCTGCTGATCTTCTGTCGGTTCAATGCCCAGGATTGCCCAACATGGCTGATTACTCATAGGTCCATCTCCGGCAATGATTCGGGTTTATCCATTTCAGGCACGTCGATATGCCAGGGAAGCTGGGATATCGGGCTCTCCGGATGCGTGTAAAGCTGGCGCATTAATTCAATATTAGTGGTGCTACCGGCGTCTGCGCTAAAGGCATAACGTCGGGCATCGGCGTCAGAGGCGTTGAGTGACTGCCAGTAGAGTCTGCCGATGATAAAACCGGCGTTGTAATGCTGCCAACTGGAGTAATAGTAGCGGGCCCGCACGCCAAGGCGGCTGTGAAACCACAGGTTTTCCGACGGCGTTATCCAGCCGTTAAGCAGCCCGATGCGGCAAAGAAAGCCCATCCTGGCCAAATCCCAGGCACGGATCCCGCCGTCACCACACATCACGGCGCTGTCCGCCACCAGAGCCAGTTTAGCCTGTACGTCCGGCGTTTGATGCGCGACATAATCCTGCCATTCTGTCAGGCTTAGCCGGTGCCACAGTCTGAAATAATGGGCCAGATCCTCCGCATGGCCGTTGTCGATCATTCTCAGAATCATCTCAAACAGCTGTTCGCGTGAATCAATGCCCCAGCTACCATTCAGATCAACGCGGGTATCAAAAGGATAAAACTGATCGCAGTCGTAGGCGGCACCCGACCCGGCATTTATCGCCACCATCGGGGCTGAAAGCGCGAGCAACCAGCGTCGTGCGGAATCATCAATCACTGAGAACATCTCCTGTATGGAACATCAGTTTTATACTGCTATTTCAGTATTATGCCGTCTTCAGGGACGGAACAGTCAGTATTCACTGTCTTTGTGAGTCTTCCCTCTTTCATCGGCCCCGTTACTGTACCGGTGACCCCACCCGCGCCGGTCATTTATACACTTAGCGTGGCAGAAAAACGACGATGACTCTCCAGGGTGAAAAGTGTGAAGGGCAGGACAGATAATGGGGACACGAAAATATAGCCGCCCGGCACCGATGTCAGCGAAAAAATGGGCTGTCTCTCTCAGGATGAAAGGCGTTCGCTGGCGTAACAGAGAGCTGGCTGGTGGCAGCGACATTCCGGGTATCACTAAAAGGAAGATGTCTGGAGCCTGGCCTGTCTGTTCCGGAGCACAGATGTTCATATTGCCCCTGAACTTCGCTATTTGAAGATGATCTGAACACGACTATTATCAAAAATAGCATGTAAATATTTTTTAAGTATATTGAGGTCTGTTGCACTGTTTAACAGGGCCTGAATATTTTTAAAACCGGTTATTTTTGCCGCCTCGTCAGTGAGTACAATGACCAGTTCGCTTCCGCTGCATTCAATATTTTCAATAGCAGACGGGATCTCACAGGGAGTAGACTCACTCTGAAAACCAATGCACTCATCAGCTGACAGATTTTCCTCCTCAAATTTACTGATGATGACGAAATTTTTAGGGTTGTGCTTATCGTCACCCACCGCCAGCGTGAGTACATCATCTTCATCGATGCATTCAATGCATACGGCATTAATCTTTTTCGTAAAATTCATTAATTCCCTTAAACAGACGTCCTGCTGACGCTGGTGTTTACTGTGACAGAGCGACAAAGTGCCTCGCCATAATAAGTTTGTAGCAGAATAGCGTAAACCCGGTAAAGCGGGTACCAGGCTAACAGGTCTCTGCGATCCCATTCCATCCCTTTTTTCTGGCCATCCCCCGACGAGTCTGACAATATACGTTATATATATGTTTCGTATAGGTGCGGTATGGGGATCGTAAAAATTTCGGATCTGATGCATGAGAATCTGCGCATCACCAGTCAGGCCATGAGCCGCTCGATAAACGCCCAGGCTGAACACTGGCTGAAAATCGGCATGCTGGCCGAACTCTATCCCAACCTGACTCACCATCAGCTGGCAAAAGCGCTGGTGAAGACGGAGCTTGAAGGGGGAATGGATCTTAAACGCCTACTGAACGGCGATGTGATGAATGAAAAGGCGGTCTGAAAAATATGGTTACCCTCCACACAGCGGAAGAAATCGAATATGCGCGCGCAGCGGGCCATGCCGCGGCAGAGGTACTGGCGATGATCGCCCCCTTCGTTCGCCCTGGCGTGACCACCGATGAGTTAGACCGGCGCTGCCATGATTTTATCGTAAAGCAGCTGGGCGTTATCCCGGCGAATATCGGCTATCACGGCTACACCCGTACGCTCTGTACTTCGGTCAATCACGTGGTCTGTCACGGTATCCCGGACAGTACGACGTTGCAGGACGGCGACATCGTCAATATAGATGTAGCGGTGATCAAAGAGGGCTGGTTTGGCGATACCAGCCGTATGTACTTTGTCGGTGAGCCTTCGGCACAGGCGCGCCGGCTGGTGGACGTCACCTTGCAGTCGCTGGTGGCGGGGATCCGCGCAGTGCGTCCGGGAGCCCGCCTGGGTGATGTGGGCGCGGCCATTCAGCAGGTGGCAGAAAGGGCCGGGTTTTCGGTGGTGAAAGATTACTGTGGACACGGTATCGGACAGGTCTATCACGACACGCCCGATGTGCTGCACTACGGTAAAGCGGGCACCGGGATGCGGCTGAAGCCGGGGATGATTTTTACCATTGAGCCGATGATCAATGCCGGAAAGGATGAGACTGACGTGTTACCGGACGACTGGACGGTGGTGACGCTGGACGGCTCCCTCTCGGCGCAGTGGGAACATACCATCGCGGTAACGGACAACGGGTTTGACCTGCTGACGCCCTGGCCTGACGGCCCCTGTCAGGCTATCTGAACACCCGGGGTGAATGTTTACCCGGGGTGGCGGTTTACGGGGCCGGCGTGAAGGGTTCACCCAGCGTTAGCATCAGTCGGTTGGCCCAGGCGAAGAAGGCGGTGGACTGTATCAGATCGAGCAGCTCCAGCTCGCTCAGACCCTGCGCCCGAAGCTGAACCAGCTGTGCCTGACGAGGTGTGGGCGGCGTTGTGGACAGGGACGCTGCGAAATCGATGATAGCCAGCCAGCGTACTGCCTGATCGGCTGCCAGCGGTTGGCCCGGTGCAGTATCAATCAGCCGCTGTACATCCTCAGGCTGTTTTGACAGCTGCGCCGCCTTACGGGCGTGGACGGAAGCGCAGTAGATACAGCCGTTGACCTTGCTGGCCACCGTGGCCGCCAGTTCACGCTCTTTACGCGGCAGGCCGCCGGCCGTATAAAAAATCCCTTTGTCTGTTAGCGTACGCTGTTCCAGCAGCGGCAGGTTGCGTCCCAGCAGGCGGAAATAGTCAGAGTCACTGTGGCCAAATTTTGCCAACGTCGCTTTTTCAGCGGCGGAAAATTCCTCCAGCTTTTTGGCTGCCAGCCAGGGCTCCCAGCCCAGCTCTGCGCGGGTAAATGCCGTAGGCGCAGGCTGGCCACTGGCTGTCGTCGGGTCGGTACGCCAGGCTGCGGCCACGGCCGGTTCAGGGCGTTCTGCCCCAACGTCTTCGCCGGACAGCAGTCGTAAACCGCGCAGCAGGCGACTCTGAAAGCTGACAAAAGCCACTAACTGTGACAGTGTCACGATATCATCCGCAGACCAGCCCGCTTGTTCCAGTTCTCGCAGGTGTGCGGGCCCGGCAGCGGCAGGTTGAAACGTCAGTCGTTCCGCGTGCGCCAGCGCGCTGTGCCACTTCTCCCCGGGGGGCGCCTCCTTCTGCCGTGCGGCATAGTGTGCGGCCAGACGAGGTTCGCTGTGCCAGTGTGCCACCTGTTGCGCCATGGCCAGCCGGGCGGGCAGCGGGAAATCACCGTTCCCGTGCGGAGAGAACAGTACATCATAGCTGCCCTGGGCATGTTCGGTGGCGGCGTCACGCGTCAGGCGTGCGGCGGCCAGTGGGCTGTCGGGGAGATGCTGGCCAGCGCCTGCAGTAAATCATCGGAGGGGATCATACGGTTTCCTTATGAGAATGGGCGGTCACGGGTGGGCGCCAGCCCAGAGCCGGGCAACTTCGGTCGCCAGCAGTTCAATGGACGTCAGGATCTGATCATGCGGTGGGTCGATCGAATGCACCTGGAACGAGACGTCAGTGACGCGATTCAGGGCGCTATCTTGCTGCAGTGAGGCCACGACCTGCTGTGGCGTGCCGGTATGCACGTCGAAGGCGGCAATATAATCATCCAGCGTTGTCCCCGATACCGGATGCCCAGCTGCGCGGTGCTGGGCGGCCTGGGCGGTCAGTCCCGGCAGCGCCAGGCGGCGGGCTTCTGCTCCGTCACGGCTGACAAACGCCGTGCGCGAGGCCAGAATACGCGGGGTCATCCCCGGTGGCAGCGCGTTCAGGTAGGCATCGATCAGCGGGTTCTGTATCTCATCCAGCGGCAGGTGGGGCGACGCTGCGGGGCGTGGCTGGGTCCGTGACAGCATCAGTCCGTGACCTGCCGCACCGGCACGTGCGGCACCCGCCACGGAAAAGGTTGCCTGCCAGAGCCGCTCTCCCAGCAGCGGTGCTGCCGGATACAGCCGGTTGTCCTCATCACCCAGTGCTCCACCGGCCCAGGCCTGAAGCAGCGTAGCCAGATTTGTTTCGAACGCTGCGGCGCGCTCATCAAAGGTCAGTCCGAACGGTAAAAAGGACGTGGGCGTACCGCCGGAGCCGAGACCCAGCTCCAGGCGCTGCTGGCTCAGTAAGTCGAGCACGGCGGCGTCTTCCGCTACGCGCAGCGCATTTTCCATGGGCAGCGTAATAATCGCCGTACCCAGGCGAATATGTGAAGTCTGCGCTGCAACGCTGGCCAGAAACAGCAGCGGAGAAGGCAGGCCGCCTTCATGCTCGTGAAAGTGGTGCTGGGCCACCCAGGCGGTGTCAAAACCCCAGCGTTCCGCATGCTGGATTTGCAAGGTGGCGAGTCGGTAACGCTCTCCGGCGCTGGCTTTGTCCAGCAGGCGGGTGAAAAAACCAAGGCGTTTGCGGGTCATACAGGATCCTTAGCGCCGGTCAGCGCAGGAATGGCGGCGATCAGCTCACGGGTATACTCGCTGGCCGGATGCGTGAAAATGCGGTGGGTCTCGCCGCAGTCAACCTGTTGTCCGGCGCGCAGGACGGAGACGCTGTGCGCCAGCTGGCGGACCGTGGCAAGGTCGTGAGAAATAAACAGATAGGTCAGCCCCAGCGCCTGCTGGAGCGCCTGCAGGAGTGTCAGGATCTGCGCCTGAATGGTGACATCCAGGGCTGATGTGGCTTCATCCAGCACCAGGATCTGAGGCCTCATTACCAGCGCGCGGGCTATAGCAACGCGCTGCCGCTGTCCCCCGGACAACTCATGAGGTTTGCGGTCCAGCAGTGCCAGCGGCAGCGCCACGCGGCTTGCCACTTCTTCCACGCGCTGTCGCCTGACCTCGCGGCTGAGCGGAGCAAAATTTAGCAACGGCTCCTCTATTATCCTGAACAGGGTCTGAGACGGATCGAGCGAGGCAAAGGGATTCTGCCAGACCAGTTGGATCTTCTGCCGAATCTGGCGCAGGGCTTCCCCGCGCAGCGAGCCGATATCGATGCCGTCCAGCAGCACGCGCCCGCTGTCCGCCTGCTGAAAGCCGAGCAGGATACGGGCCAGGGTGGTTTTTCCCGATCCGGACTCGCCCACCAGCGCATGCGTGGTGCCCCGCGGCACGCTGAACGACACGTTATTCAGCGCCTGGAACCCTTCCTCTTTACCGAGCGGGAAGCAGTGGCTCAGACCCACGATCTCAATGGCTGGCTGCGAAAAAACTGGCGCTGGCGGGATTGGCGGTGTGCCAGAGAGCGCCGGCGCATCGGCAAACAGCTGGCGGGTGTACGGATGCTGTGGATGATGAATAATCTGCCGGGTGGGCCCCTGTTCCTGAACCTCTCCCTGGCGAAATACCACAATACGATCGGCGCGTGCTGCGGCCACGGCCAGATCATGCGTGACTAACAGCACGGCGGTGCCGGATTCGTGCCGGAGGTCATCAATCAGATCCAGAATGCGTTTTTGCACCGTGACGTCCAGCGCACTGGTCGGCTCATCGGCAATAATCAGCGCCGGTTTCAGCGCGATGGCAATAGCGATCAGTACCCGCTGTTTCATACCACCGGACAGCTGATGCGGATACTGCCGGGTCCGCTGTGCCGGGTGTGAGAGGCCCACGCGGGTCAGCAGGGCAATCACCCTCGCTTCCCGATCGCTGCGCGACAGTCGCTCATGCAGCAGCAGGATCTCGCCCACCTGATCGCCAATCGTTTTAACCGGGTTCAGCGCGCTGCCTGGGTCCTGCGGGATCAGGCTGATGCTGGCTCCGCGCAGCGCATTCAGCCGCTTTTGCGACCACTGGGAGATCTCGGTGCCGTTCAGCCAGATTTTGCCGCTTTCGCGTTCGCCGTTCTGCGCAAGCAGGCCAATAATGGCCTGGGCGGTGGTGGTCTTGCCGGATCCTGACTCACCGACCAGGGCCACCACCTCACCGCGATTAACGTGGAAAGAGACGTCATGTACCACCCGTTTACGCTGCCGGCCGGTATGGTAAGCCATGCTGAGCCTGTCGATTTGCAGGACCGGAACAGGGGATTCACTCACCGGCGACCTCCTGAATAATGGTGACTGATACGGTTAGCAGCCAGTACCACCGCGACAACGATAAGTCCCGGGAACGTGGTCAGCCACCAGGCGGTGGAAATATAGTTGCGGCCTTCGGCGATCAGCAGCCCCCATTCAGGGGTGGGCGGTGGGGTGCCATAGCCGAGGAAGCTCAGGGTCGATATCGCCAGGATCGCACTGCCAAACTGCAGGGCGGAGAAGGCCAGCACCGGGGTCAGAGAGTTCGGCAGGATATGCCGCCACAGTACTGACATAAAGGTGCCGCCGCTGCCGCGCGCGGCCTCAACATAGTCAGTGTGGCGCACGCGAACGACCTCCGAACGGGCGAGACGGGCGAAGTTCGCCACGGAGGTGATACCGACGGCAATGGCCGCATTCACCGTGCCAAAGCCGAGTAAAATGATGATGCTGAGTGACAGCAGCAGGCCGGGAATAGCCAGCAGCACATCCACCAGTCGCATAATGAGGTTCTCACTGCGCCCGCCCAGTGCACCTGCGGTGACCCCCAACAGGGTGCCGGCAGTCAGGCCGAGCACCACCGCGACCAGTGCGCCGCTCAGGGAGTGGGACGCTCCCCAGACAATGCGGGTGTACAGGTCACGACCCAACTGATCGGTTCCCAGCCAGTGGCCAGCCTGCGGTGCCAGACGCTGTGCTCCGGCGATACCTTCCGTACTGCTCCAGGAGGTAAACCAGCCGGGTACCAGCGCCCAGAGGATAACCAGCGCCATGACGGTCCATGCCAGCACCAGGCCGGGTTTCAGGCGGGGGGAAAAGCGAAAGCCCGCACGCCGCGGCACAGCCGCAGGAACACAGTTAACATCGAGCAGACTCATCGTGTTGCCCTCGTGAACGGTTTCAGACGCGGGTCGAGCAGTGGAGAAAGCAGGTCGACCAGCAAATTGATCAGCACAAACCCCGTGGCTGAAATCATGACGATAGCCAGCAGTACGGCCACGTCCTGATTATTTACCGCCTGTTGGGTCAGCTGGCCCAGTCCGTTGAGACCAAACACCGTTTCGGTGATCAGCGCTCCGGCAATCAGTTCGCCCAGCAGGAGCCCGGCGATAGTTAACACGGGCAGCAGGGCATTTTTTGCGATGTGATGCCACAGCACGCGCCGCTGGCTGGCCCCTTTGGCACGTGCAACCGACACAAACGGCTGGATCTGCACCTGGTCAATACTGCGAATGAGAATTTGTGCCAGCGGGGCGGAAATCGGTACGGCGAGGGTGATCACGGGGAGGATCAGCCCCACCCACTCGCCGGGGTTGATAATCGGTATCCAGCGCAGCTGAAAAGAGAAGACCTGAATCAGCGCGATGCCCAGCCAGAAGGTTGGCAGGGAGATAAACAGCGACGGCAGGGCGTGCAGCGCATTACGCAGCCAGCGCAGGCCCGTCAGGCTGGATGCGAATGCGATCAGCACGGCGAGAAGAGTGGCCAGCAGAAATCCGGGAATGGCCAGCCGCAGCGTGGCGGGGAAGTTTTCCGCCAGTAACTCACTGACCGGCATCCCCGTCTGTACGGAGAAGCCGGCGTCACCGTGCAGCAGGTTACCGAGGGTGTGCAGGTACTGCTGCCAAAGCGGAGTGGCGGCACCGTAAGCCTGACGCATCTCTTCTATCTGCGCCGGGCTCAGTCCCAGATCCGGATTTTGAAACTTAATCAGGATCGCATCGCCGGGCAGCACCTGAAGCAGCATAAAGGCAACGGTAAATGCCGCCCACAGCACCAGCAGTGCCTGCCCCAATCGCCGGGTCAGATAACCGATCATGCTCCGTTACCCCCGTTTATCCAGCCAGGCGGCATAAAATCCTGGACGCCCGACGGCTTCAAACGTCAATCCTTTCAGCCAAGGGGCCCCGGCAAACACCTGAGGCTCTTCGAAAATAGGGATGTTATAGGCGTTGTCGATCAGGTAACGTTGCGCATCCGCCGTGATGGCCAGACGTTTGCGGGCATCCGTTTCGCTGGCAATGCCTTCCAGTAAGGCATTGAGTTTGTCATCACGGAAGGCCACCACCTGGCTGCTGGATCCGCCCTTCTGTAACAACGCGTCGCGGTTGGTCGGGTAGAACATGCTTTTCACCACGTCCGGGTCGGCGCGGCCCACTTCAGACACGGTGAGCGGGGTTTTCAGCGGATCCAGGTTGTCAACGGTCCGGCTACCGGCATCGCCCGCGCGAACGGACAGGGAGACGCCGACCTGTTTCCACTGCTGGGCCACTAGCTGCAGAACCTCTTTATTCTGCGGCTGCGGCAGGGACTCATATACCGTCAGCGCCAGTTTTTTACCGTCCTTCTGACGGATGCCGTCGCTGCCAGGCTGCCATCCGGCCTGATCCAGCAGCGTCTTCGCCAGAACAGGGTCGAAGGTCAGCCGAGCGCTGAGGTCGACAAAACCGGCGGCTGAGCTGGCCAGGACGGATTTGGCCTGCGGATAGTTTGGTGAAAACAGCGTGTCGACAATCTGCTTACTGTTGGTGGCGTGTAGCAGGGCTTTACGCACGTTGATATCGGCCACTAACGGATTGTCCGGACGGAAGCTCAGGCTGTCATTGACTCCGCGCGTGGGGGCGGCATAGACGGGGAAGCCCTGCTGCTGTGCCTGCTTTTCATCATAAGCCTGTACCTGGCGAATCACATCGGCCTGTCCGGCAAGCAGTGCGCCAATCCGCACGCTGTCTTCCGGCGTGACAATGATCTTTATGCCGTCGAGGTTTGCCCGGCCCTGATGCGCCAGGTTTTTCGGCCCCCAGCGATAGTCCTTGCGTACTCTCAGATCCACCTCACGCCCCAGCTTTTCGCCGCTGATGACAAAGGGTCCTGAGCCAATAATATGGCGGGCGTCCCCCAGTTCATCGAAATTGCGCGCCAGCGTGCTGAGTGATACCAGACCGGAGCCGATGGTCGCGGTGCCCTGCAGGAAGCCAGGCGACGGTTTTTTGAAGAAAAACTTCACCGTTAGCGGATCGATGACCTCGCTGCGTGCGTAGTTATTGATCACTTCTGAGACCGGCAGACGCTGTGCTTTATTGCCCAGCCCATAGGTATCAAAATTTTTAGCCACTGCCCGGGCATCCAGCGGCGTGCCGTCAGAGAACGTCACGCCAGGACGGATTTTAAAGGTGTATTCAGTATTGTCGGCGTTACGCGTCCAGCTTTCTGCAATCCACGGTTCGACCTGCAGCGTTTCCGGGTTCTGCCAGGTGAGTTTATCGGTGATCTGATTCAGTATGCCGCCGTTCGGGTAGAAGCCGCCGGCCGGGGGATAGAGGTTGGTGTGAGCCTGCTGCTCCAGATAAACCAGGGTTCCTCCCTGTACCGGTTTGTCTGCCGCCCCTGCGGCCAGTGCGGTCATGGCGGCGGCCAGCGCCGCCAGACGAAGAGAAACGCGCATGGTGAATTTCCTTGATAGTCAGTGTGCTATATGGCTGACAATCAATATCATGCCTGACGCGGGGTCAGGAAAAGCAAGAAATTCGTCTGGCTATTTGCATTTTAGGCATAACGGTTAAGGGGCTTTTTGCACGCGGGTCTTTTCAGGTGTCACCACCTCGCCCTGCTGATTGCGCACGCGCAGGGGCGCCAGCGGTTCTCCGCTGGCAATCTCCAGTAAATCGGAGTGCGTTTCCCCGGAGGAAAACAGGTACTGCTCGCCAAACTGCTGCAGGGCAACGATCAGGGGAAACAGATCGTTGGCACGTTCGGTCAGCACATATTCCTGCCAGGCAGAGCCATCGGATGCGGGCTGCACCTGCAATAAACCGGTCTCAACCAGCTTTTTTAATCTGTCAGCGAGGATATTGCGTGCCACACCAAGGCTGCGCTGAAACTCACTGTAGCGCCGGATGCCGTCGAACGCATCGCGCAGGATCATCAGTAGCCAGCGGTCCCCGATAAGATCGATGCTTCGGGCTACCGGGCAGGAAGACTGACTCAAAGAGGGACGTTCCGCCATAGTGATATTTTCCGGGATGAATTTGGTTGCATTTTAAAACTACTTGCGGCACGCTGCAAATGGTTTTGATTTGAAACCATTTGGAGGCGGGATGACTATCTTGGAACAAAAGAGCACAACCCGCAGCGGATTAACGTCCTGGCAGACAGGTCTGTTTGCCTGCAGCTGCGGACTGAGTGTGGCAAATGTTTATTACGCGCAACCGCTGCTGGATGCGTTGGCGATCGCTTTTTCAATCAGCCCTGCTGCGGTGGGCGGCGTGATTTTTGCCACTCAGGTAGGCTGCGGACTGGCGTTATTGCTGCTGGTTCCGTTGGGAGATGTCGTCAACCGACGTACGCTGATGCGCTACCAACTCGGCGGTCTGATAGCGGCATTACTGCTGGTCTGCACGGCTGGCAGCGCGCCTGTGCTTTTGGTGTCGATGCTGTTGATTGGGTTGTTCGGGACGGCAATGACCCAGGGGATGATCGCCTATGCTGCCACCGCCGCCAGCCCGGAAGCGCGCGGGCAGGTGGTGGGTACCGTTGCCGGAGGCGTGGTGATCGGGCTGCTGCTGGCGAGGGCGGTGGCCGGGATAGTCTCGGATATCACCGGCTGGCGCGGCGTATATTTATTTTCTGCACTGGTGATGGCCATCCTCGCGGCGATCCTCTGGCGCCGGCTGCCCGAGCTACCCCTGCGATTCCCGCCCGCTGGTCACAGGTGCTGGGGTTACTCTGGCAGCAGCTGCGTACTAACCGGGTTTTACAGGTTCGCGGAACGCTGGCGTTGTTAATGTTTGCCAGTTTTAATATTTTCTGGAGTGCACTGGTGCTGTTGTTACGGGCACCCCCGTGGCAGCTGACCCACGGGCAGATTGGCGCCCTGGGTCTGGTCGGGGCTCTGAGTGCGATTATCGCCAGTCGCGCCGGGCGCTGGGCCGACCGGGGGCTGGCAGAGCGCACCAGTGCCATTTCGCTGCTGCTGCTGTTGATAAGCTGGTTGCCGCTGTGGCTGGGGGCCGGATCGCTGATGCTACTGATTGTCGGGATCCTGTTGCTGGATGCGGCAGGTCAGGCGCTGCACGTCACCAGTCAAAGCCTGATTTTTGCCAGTGAAAATGAGGCCGGGGGCGACTGATTGCCGGTTATATGCTGTTTTATTCCATTGGCAGCGGCGCAGGAGCGCTGATCTCCACCACGGCTTTCGCATGGGGAGGATGGGGAGCTGTGTGTCTGTCCGGGTCACTGGTCAGTCTGATGGCACTGTTCGTCTGGAAAATGAATCCATTAAATAGGAGATAATAATGAATGAGCTCGACCTGCTGTCTGCCGCAGATGCCCGTGCGCGCAGCTACAGTGCCTCGCTGGCCACCCGCCGTGTTTTTCCCGACGCCGAAGCGCTGAATGGGCTGGCGCGCTTTGATGAAGCGTTACCGCTGAAAGGTCTGCCCGCAGAACAGACGCTGGCACTGCTGGATGAGGCCGGATCACCTGCCACGGTGGCATCCAATGGGCCCGATTATTTTGGTTTTGTTATCGGGGCATCGCTTCCCGTGGCGACGGCAGCAGAGCGGCTGATGATTGCGTGGGATCAGTGTGCGTCCGGATGGGATAATTCGCCTGTCTCTGCGACGCTGGAACGCCTTGCCGGGCGCTGGCTGCTGGAGACTCTCGATCTGCCCCGGGACAGCGCTGTCGGATTTGGTACCAGTGCTACAGCCTGTACGCTGAGTTGCCTGGTAGCGGCGCGGCGTCAACTGCTGCTGCGACAGGGGTGGGATGTAGATCAGGACGGGCTGGCCGGAGCACCAGAGATAAAGGTGGTGATTTCAGCGTTGACCCATATCACTGTTAAAAAAGCGCTACGTGTGCTGGGATTTGGGCTGCGTCACCTGCAGGTCGCACCGGTCAATGCGTGGGGACAAATTGAGGTGGCCTGTCTGCCACGACTCGATAACGTTACCATTCTCTGTTTACAGGCCGGTGAGGTAAACACCGGGGAGTTTGATGACTTTTCCGCATTAATCCCCATGGCTCACTCTGTCGGTGCCTGGGTTCACGTCGACGGCGCGTTTGGCCTGTGGGCTCGCGCTTCTGCGCTGAAAGTGTTGACCGCGGGGGTCGAGCAGGCGGATAGCTGGACGACGGACGGACACAAGTGGCTGAATACGCCGTATGACTGTGCCATGGCAATCTGCCGCCATCCTGAGGCGCTGTCTGATGCGATGAACGCTGATGCCGTCTATTCCGCTGCAGCGCAGGATGCACAGAAAAATTTGACGCTGGAATTTTCCCGTCGTCCTCGTGGGATCCCGGTCTGGGCCGCACTGCGTTCGCTGGGGCGTGACGGTGTCGCTGCCATGATAGAGCGTCACTGCGAGCTTGCGCGTGAACTCAGTGTTGAACTGCGGGCGGCAGGATACGAGATACTCAACCGGGTAACGATTAATCAGATACTGTTCCGGGCAAAGAGTGATCTACAGACTGTGCGGGTACGTGAAGTGTTGCAGGCGTCAGGAGAGGCATGGTTTGCCGGGACGATTTGGCAGGGGAAAGCAGCACTTCGTATCAGCATCTGTTCGTGGCGGACAGAGAGTATGCACACGAATAAACTGAGCGTATTACTGGGCAGGATCTATCAGCAAACCTTGGCTGAACAGGAATAAATCTTCCGGCCGCCAGACGGGCGGCCGGTTGGCATTTACTTGATCAGGAAATCTTCAAGCTTTTTGCCGGCATCCAGTGCCTGTTTAATAACGGCCGGGGTACGACCCTGGCCGGTCCATGATTTCTGCTCGCCATTTTCATCAGTATATTGATATTTGGCAGGACGCGGTGCGCGCTTGGCACGTGTTTTGCTGGTAGTATTATCTGCTGCGGTCAGTTCACTTAAATCGATACCGTCTTCCAGCAGCATCTGGCGGTATTTAGCCAGCTTCTCTTCTTTTTCTTTAATCTCAGAAGCAATCGCGGCTTCTGATTCGCGACGTTCGTTCACGACCGCTTCAAGTTTTTCCAGCATCTCTTCCAGTTCAGCTAAAGACACTTCACGAGACTGGGCACGAAGGGTGCGAATATTATTTAATACTTTCAGTGTTTCGCTCATAACGGAATCCATAACCTGTGGTTGGTTTAAAATAGATACTACATAACGAGACTTAGTGTACAGACAAATGAAGAGTGAAAAAACACTAAATTAGAAAAAGATTAGATTAAATGTTACCTGCATACCACTTTTAACACGCTCAGAGTCAGCCAGGCATGTCGTTATATTTACAACTTATGGGATAAATCTTAACACGGTTGTTGAAAACAAATGGGTTGATGAAACTTTATACATGATTCACGACGCTAAATATCACGCTATTTAGTGATGTGTAACACCCTGTAATGACTCTGTTTTTTTTACTAAAAGGTAAGCCGGGTTCATTGGTTTATGCATTGGCGTCCGGGCATCACTGATTCTGCCCTGAACGGAGATTGATTACATTGTCCCCGAGATGTCTTAAAAAATGAAAATACTGTGAGTAAAAGCGTGGAGAGAGCGTTATGTCGGTTAGGTTGATTCTTATCCGGCAGGATAAACTCCACGTTGTTTTCTTCAGCGTCTTTAAGTGACCTGAAAGCAGCACTTCACGTTATTATCGGCCAGGTAGCGCAGGGCTTATAAGGATAAAATGTGACTTTTAGCCTTTCTGTATAGTTCTTAATGTGGGCATCCTTTAGTTACAACATACTTTTTATTAAATATCAATACCCGCTTTGCTGGCATATGTGTTACAGGCCCTGGTCCTGGCAGGGAAAAGAGCAGTGGGGCTCACCTTTTTTCTCTGTCTGATAGCAAGAAATACTCAAACGAAGCTTCAGTGAAGTGTGTTGCAGGCTAAAATATGTCGGCCTTTCTCTCTTTTCCAACGCGCAGCGCTATTACACCATTTTTTCCTTTATTCGCTATAGAAGATGGTTTTATCTGTGAGTGATTTATGAACGAGTTTCAGTGCGATTTTTTTAGGTATTTTTTCTGCGGTGGGGTACGGCATTTTATGCCGACGCACGTGATTATAATCATATCCAGGGTCTTTATGTCAGGTGATGAAAAGCGGGCCTTCTTTTTTTGTCTCTCCAGTAACAGTCATTCCTTCCTTTTTTATTTCGTGATCACGATTTTCTGTTTCATGCTGGCAGAAGCCCGGCGTTTAATGCTTTCCTGAGTGAGGGGGCACCAGGTCATCTTCCCGGCGATTAGGTGTGTGCTGAAAACGCTGAACGAGGGTGCCGGATCTTTCTGTTGACCCGATTTTTCGAAAAAACCGCTTTTCTGTACCTTGGTGAGCCCAGAGGATAATGGCGAGAGCTACGCAATCTTTATGACTCCAGACCTATTAAGTCTGGAGTCATAATGCCGGACGCGATAAAATCACTGTCACTGTGCCGCAAAAGCTGGCGGAGCGAACCCTGGAGGACAGCGTGAGAGCAACAAAGAATCATATAATCCCAGGATTACAGGATGAGTGAATCCTGTAATCCTGGGATTGTCGCATCCCCGCTGGTCGGCCGCCATGTTGTCAACTGGCTGCATGAGGTGCGGGGATCGTCGCTGATTGAGTTGGAAGCCAGCGGGAATGAGGGCTCGGTACTTCAGGTGATGAAGCTGTGGGTCAGGTTGTCGCTGCTGCAAACGCGTCGGCGCCCGGAAATTGCCATCTCCTCACTGCTGAAGCACGTGCTGCCGGCGATTGGCGAGCGACCGCTGGCCAGTATCAACCGTCTGCAGCTTAACCGCCTGTTCAATATCCTGATTGCTGACGGTAAAAAAGAGGAGGCCCGACGGGTCTTTGCCCTGTGTAAGCAATTTTTTGCCTGGGCCGAGATGCAGGGCTACATTGAGCATTCCCCCCTCAGTGCAATGAAAAAACGCGATGTCGCAGGGAGAAGTTCTCCGCCGGGTAACCGTACGTTAAGCGACGCCGAGGTGTGGGTTTTCTGGCACGGGCTGGATGCCTGGGATCTCTCAGAACAGTGCCGTTGGGCGCTGCGCCTTTGTCTGCTGACGGCGCGCCGGCCTGATGAGGTCGTGCAGGCGCGCAAAGAGGAGTTCAATCTCACCTCCGGGATCTGGCGGCAGGGCACGCGAAACAAGTCGCAGCGAGAACACATTCTGCCGTTGACGCCGCTGATGCGTACCTGCATTGAGGCGCTGTTACACGCCAGTCCGCCGGAGTCGCCCTGGCTGGTGCCATCTCCCGTGACAGTGTCACAGCCTCTTTCACGCGGCGCAGTGACTCAGGCATTAAGACGGATAATACGCGCGGAGCGTGGGTTGGGACTTGAGCCGTTTACCACGCGCGACCTGCGGCGCAGCGCACGTTCACGGCTGGCTGCTCTTAATACCCCTAACGATGTCGCCCGTAAGATTATGAATCATGCTCTTGAAGGCATTGACCGGGTATATGACACTCACAATTACCTGCCGCAAATGCAGCTGGCGCTGAATGCACTGTCTGACAGTATTGCAGGGATTGTTGCTGCGGAATCCTACCATGCCCTGGAGCATCGTTATCCCGGCGAAAAACTGCAGCTCGATGAGCGCGCGCTACTTTATATGGAGCCCTGAAATGACAGTGTCACCGGTTTACCGTAATGAAAAATTCACCACGCAACATTTTACCGGTCGCACCGTTGAAAAAACCTGCTTTATCAATTGTGATTTCTCCGGTTGCGACCTCACCGATTCACGATTTGTTCACTGCCAGTTCTATGACCGCGAAACTGAGCAGGGCTGCAACTTCAGCGGGGCCATTCTCAGGGAGGCCAGCTTCAGACACTGCGATTTGACGATGAATAACTTTCGTTCGGTTGATGCGCTGGGCATTGAGATCAGTGAATGCCGGGCGCAGGGCGCCGATTTCCGCGGTGCCAGCTTTATGAATATGATCACCACAAAGAGCTGGTTTTGCAGCGCCTTTATCACCAAAACAAATCTCAGTTACGCCAACTTTTCCAAAGTTGTGCTGGAGAAATGTGAGTTGTGGGAGAACCGCTGGGTAGGAACCCATGTACTCGGGGCCACTTTCAGCGGCTCCGACCTGTCGGGGGGTGAATTTAATTCGTTCGACTGGCGCTCTGCTGATTTCACCCACTGCGATCTGACGCGTTCGGTGACAAGCGAACTCGACCTGCGCACCACCGACCTCGAGGGCGTCAAACTCGATAGCGCACAGGTGTGTTTTCTGGTAGAGCGCCTGGGCATTCAGGTAGTTGATTAATCACTGTCTGCCGGCGGAAAACCGTGCTGCTTCGCCCGCATGACGATCAAGGCGGTCAGCAACAACAGCGACAGGATGACCGGGGGAAAGTAACCGGCCCCGAAGCTGTGCAGAATAGCCGCGCCTGCCAGTCCCCCGCCGGCGATAGCCAGATTCCATGCCGTCACCAGCATTGACTGAGCGATATCTGCCGCATCCCCGGCACTTTTTGCCAGTGCCGTCTGAAACAGAGTGGCGGCCCCGCCAAAGGCGAGTCCCCACAGGCCGGTAGCCGTATAAATGACCCAGGGAAGTGCGGAGGTCATTAACACGGCAGACAGGGCAAACAGCGCCGTTGCCAGCAGTGACAGCCCCCGCAGCCAGCGATCCACTCTGGCACCCACGATACCGATCCCCAGTAACGATGTCAGACCAAAGGTCAGCAGGATCCCGCTGATACTGCCAGCCATATTTGCCCGCTCCAGGAAGGGAAAAATATAGGTGTACAGAATATTGTGCGCCAGTACAAAAATCAGTGTGACCAGCAGTATCGGGCGAACGCCGGGAAGCTTCAGAACCGGTATTAAACGCTGGCGGCGTTGTGCAGGCTGACCGGAGAAGTCGGGTACGCTATGCAGGATCCACCCGGTCAGTACCAGTGTCAGGGCGCTGATCGTCAGGAAACAGCTGCGCCAGCCGATCACCTCTCCCATCCATGTTCCCAGGGGAATACCGACGGCCAGTGCGAGCGGCGTGCCCACCATTGCCAGAGCAATCGCCCGACCCTTCATTGCCTCGTTGACCATTCTGGCCGCGTAGCCAGCCAGCAGGGCCCACAGCAGCCCTGCCGATACCCCCGCGACAAAACGTGCTGCCAGCGTCAACAGATAATACTCAGATAACGCCGTGACGGTATTCGCGACGGCAAAACCTGCAATGGCGCTTAACAACAGCGGGCGTCGCCGCAGAGTTTGTGTCGCCAGGGTGAGTGGAATGGCTGCCAGCAGCGATCCGACGGCATACACAGTGACCAGTTGCCCAGCCAGAGCTGGCGTCACGCGGAGGCTGTCTGCAATTGCCGCCAGCATCCCTGCGGGAAGTGCTTCGGTAAGGATGGTGATGAAACCCGCTACCGCCAGCGCGAGCAGGGCAGAAACAGGGAGTTTGTCAGCAACGTTGCCCTGAGTAGTCGTTATAAGCGTCATGAGTATTTTCCGTGAGTGAGGCGTGAATCGCCCGCTCACCTTAATCAATGCCGTATTAAAGAAAAACTGGGGTATAGTGCGGTTTACTCCGGAATAATTTTCTCTAATGAGGACGTAATGGACAGCCTGAGTGGTTTTAACGTTTTCGTCCAGGTGGCCGAGACACGCAGTTTTGTCAGTGCCGGACGGCAGCTGGGGCTTTCGCCCTCTGCTGTGGGTAAAAACGTGGCGCGGCTGGAGGAGAAGCTCGGTGTACGTTTGTTTCACCGCAGTACCCGCAGCATCACCCTCACCGCTGAAGGTACGCTTTTTCTGGCCCGCTGCCGGCGTATTCTGGCAGAGGTAGAGGCCGCGCAGTTGGAGCTGTCGCAGGTGAGCGGTAAGCCTGCCGGACGTCTGCGCATCAGCCTGCCGCTGGTCAGTACGTTGATGCTGCCAGTGCTGGGTGATTTTATGCGTCAGTATCCTGATATCGAACTGGATCTGGACTTTACCGACCAGATGGTTGAGGTGATCGAAGAGGGATTTGACGCGGTGATCAGAACCGGGGAGCCCGCAGATTCACGCCTTTCTGCACGGCGGCTGGGCTACTTCGGCGCGATGCTGGTTGCCTCCCCGGCCTATCTTGCGGAGAGAGGAACACCCCGGGAGCCTGCCGATCTGCTGATGCACCGGTGTCTGCATTATCGTTTCCCTCACAACGGGAAACTGGAGAAATGGCCGCTGCGTGGCGCAGCCGATCTGGCGATCCCCGCATCCATGGTGTGCAATAACATCGAAACCCGCGTCTGTTTTGCCCAGCGAGGTCTGGGTATCGCCTGCCTGCCAGATTTTTCTGTCGGCCAGCAGGTGGCAGACGGTAGCCTGGTGCCGGTACTCAGCGAGTATATTGAGTGGCGGGGTACTTTCCATGTTCTGT
This sequence comes from Erwinia persicina, assembly GCF_019844095.1. Classification (NCBI taxonomy): domain Bacteria; kingdom Pseudomonadati; phylum Pseudomonadota; class Gammaproteobacteria; order Enterobacterales; family Erwiniaceae; genus Erwinia; species Erwinia persicina. The sequence goes on from NZ_CP082142.1 coordinate 137,096, forward strand.
GGCCTGCCAGCCGGCACTCCTCACCCAAGATCCGTGCACTTGTTGATTTCCTTGCCGACAATGTCTTTCATGCACCCGTTCGTTAAAAAAGGCTAAAGGAGATAAAATAACGTAAGGCGGACTATCTCTTATCGGTTTAATTAAATGATGGTAATCGTCAATGGAAGACAGGGAGGGAAGAATGCAAGATATACCTGTCGTCAATTCCGCTGGGAACAGTCTTTATTTAACGATGATGTTGTGCTTAAGCAGTCCGTGACCATGACGGATCGATAGCTTCGTCTGCCTGTTTCTGTAGAAATAACTCATTTTAAAGCGACGTACTTAAAATTTGAGTTAATGAGTTGATATTTATTGATTTTAGGCCGGGTGGTTTCCCTCCTCGGCCTTGTGGTGATTATTTTTCAGTCGGGCCGCAGCCGCCGATCCATTTCGAAATGGATACTGAAGGATGAAGCAGGTAGTCATAACTACAGTTTTTTTGTTTATTTTCAATATGACCAGTACAGGCGGTCAGAAAAGAAAGGCAAGCGCCAATAACCAGTAATTTTGCAATACGATCCATTTAACATCCTCTGTTTATACTGTCATGAATGACGAGCCGGGATAATAAGAAAAAAAGCAAAATGAAACAATGTGAAATTATATTTTCAACTTACTTTAGCTGAATTACGATATTCCCCCGCCGGAAAAAGTGAAGGGCGAATACTGCAGTGCACGAGCCGAGGGCTCATGTGGAGGCATACCGGTTTTAGGGCGTCAGTAACGACTTTTATGCTAAATTGGGCCGGTTTTCTGCAGCAAACTGAGGCGAAATGAACATACCGTTAAACAGTACCACCCGTGAAATGCGCAAAAACAATATTGCGCTGGTCATCCGCACGCTAAAAGCGCTGGGGACAGCGACGAAGGGGGAGGTGGCCGTCCATAGCGGGCTGAGTACAGCCACCTGCGGTGCTGTGCTTAATGAACTTTCCGCCACCCGTGAAGTGCTGGCACTGGATCGGGAAGCTTCACGGGGTGGCAGGCCCGCACAGCGATACGCCTGTAATCCCGATTTTTTCTCTGTACTGAGTCTCTATGCGGCAGGCTGCGATGAGGCTGCCGAGCTGGTCTGGTCAGTGAGCTCTGCGACCGGTGAGCTGCTGGACGGGGGGGATTTACCCTTTAACCCCCTTACGGCAGAGCGTTTTTATCAGCAGATTGCCTCTCTGCTGGCCATGTT